>JAISEZ010000311.1 GCA_031263835.1 Tannerella sp. | reverse complement strand
ATACAGAATCAAATGGTCCCGGCAGATGCAGCGCCTGATACCGTATCCCTGGATGGAGATGTACGGCTTTCCCGCCGGCTGTCCTGCGGGCGAAAGCATTTCGCTCCTACTAACTACTATCTACTAACTACTAACTACTATCTACTAACTACTGATTCGCATGAATTATAAATTATCGCCGCGGAGACGGAGGAGACGGAGATTCGTACCGGGGCGGGCGACCGCCCTGCACTGGAGCGGGCAGCCGCCCTGCACTGGAGCGGGCGACCGCCCTGCACTGGAGCGGGCGGCCGCCCTGCACTGGAGCGGGCGACCGCTCTGCACTGGAATCGCCGGCAGTTCCGCATTGCTCCGTTTCTCCGTATGGAATATAAATTATAAACACAGAGACACGGAGAACACGGAGGCCTCACCCCTGCCTCCCCGCAAGGGAGGAGAGAGTGCAGCGGCAGAACGAAGTTCCTCCTCTGTGGCCTCCGGACAAACGCTTTCCTTACACGAAGAGCACGGAGAAAATACGCCGTTCCGCCGCTGTGCTCTCCCCGCCCTTGCGGGGAGGCAGGGGAGAGGCCTCCGTGTTCTCCGTGTCTCTGTGTTTATAATTTATTCCTTATGTTCATACACCGGGCCATCCCGCGCAAAGTTTATACTTTGCACGGCATGGTTTTGTGTATGGATGAAAAATTCAAAGATTCAATCATTCAAAGATTCAAGAGTTTCCGGCGGGAATGACTGTTGGGGTCAATGCACAAAACCACGCCGCGTGAAGTATACATTATGAATACCGGACTGTTTACATTCCCTTCGGCAGACGCTGCCGGGCGCCCTTCCCCTGTGGGGAGAGGCCTGAAGTTAAAAGTCGCCGACCTGCATCGCCTGACGCCGGAGCAGTACCGGGACAGTGCGAAGACGCCGCTGGTCATCGTGCTGGACCGGGTTCGGAGCTTGCACAATGTCGGTTCACTGTTCCGCACAGCCGATGCGTTCCGGGTGGAGGCGATGTACCTCTGCGGGATAACCGCCGCGCCGCCTCATCCCGAGATTCGCAAAACGGCGCTGGGAGCCGAGGAGACGGTGGAATGGCATGACTTTCCCGACACGCTGGAGGCCGTGTGGAAACTCAAGCGGGAAGGATATGTAGTGTGCGCCGTCGAACAGGTCGAAGGGAGCATTTCGCTGGATAAGATAACGTTAGACCGTGACAGGAAATACGCGCTGATTCTGGGGCATGAAATGAAAGGCGTGCAGCAGGAGGTAATAGACCGGTGCGACTGCTGCATCGAAATTCCGCAGTTCGGCACGAAACATTCGCTGAACGTGGCGGTGGCCGGCGGCATGGCTATCTGGGAGTTTTTCAGGCAGTTGCGGTGAATCAAATCTGCCCGTGCTCGACGAGCAGCACGACACGCTCGGTCAGGGCGTCTTTGCCCGCAGGGTCGTATTCGCTCTTCAGGCTGGCGCCCAGCATACCGGCAAACAGGTTCCAGAATCCGGCGCGGAACCGTCCCAGATAGGCGGATACCAGATTGTAGCTTGTCTGATTGCATTCGCGGTCAATGAGTTTAATCAGCAGTTTTCCCTGCGAGAGCGTCAGTTTCTTCAGTTCCGGCTTGTAGTCCTTGAACAAATCCTTTTCCATCCGTTTCAGATGAGCCTCGCGCGCCTTGTCGTCCGGGAGCGTCTGGATATACTCGTAGGTCTCAATCAGCGTGGCATACACCATTTTGGCATACGGCAGCGTCCTTTTCACGTCGCGCACCAGCTTGTTGTACTGCTGGCGTTCCTTTTCGTTTTTGAACTTGAGTTCGGGAAAAACGATGACCGTCGGCAGCTGAATCACCGCCACCGTATCGCCTCCCTCCACCCGGGCGAGAAAGTAGCCTTCGGGCGGCTGCATCCGGATAGCCGGTTTCGCGGGCGACTGCGCCAGCCCGTTCACCCCCGCCCAGAGGCAGACCATCCCTGCAAATATGACGCGGAAAAGACGCATGACTATTTCTTTACGACTTTCATCGACCTGATTCGGATATTCTTCAGGGGGCGGTCGTTCTCGTCAACGGGGACGAACTGCATTTTGTCCACCACCTTCATCCCCTCAATCACCTCTCCGAAGACGGTATAGGCGCCGTCCAGATGCGGCGCGCCTCCGTCAATCATGTATGCCTGACGCTGTTCGGGCGTGAGCGTGACGCCTTTCTCCGCTTCCATTTTGTCGAGTTCACGTTCCGTAAAGTGCTTGCCGGTGACGATGTAGAACTGGGAGGGCGAAGAGGCCTTTTCCGGGTTCACGTCGTCGCCCGTGCGTGCGGCGCAGAGCTGTCCGCGCCGGTGGAAATACTTCGGGAAGACAATCTCGGCCGGGATGGTGTAATCCGGGTCGCCGTCGCCCAGCTTCACGCTGTCCGGCGCTTCCTTCGACTTCGGGTCGCCGCCCTGTACCATGAACTGCTTGATGACCCGGTGGAAAAGCAGTCCGTCGTACTGGCGCCCGTCCACCAGCTTGAGGAAATTATCCCGGTGCAGGGGCATGTCGCCGTACAGCTTTACCCTGATTTTCCCCATGTCGGTATCAATCAGCACGACCGGTTCCTTCTCCTGTGCAGATACGTTCCCCGCACACAGGCAAAGGATATACGCAAGCGCCGTCACTGTCATTCTTTTCATCGCAACCTCCTTTTTCAGTCCCTGAATCAGAATAATTTTCCGGGATATTCCCCGGCATCGACCAGCGCCCGGATTTTATCGACAACGCGCTGCCGGTCGGCGGCATACGTGACGCCGAACCATTCCGAAGCCGTATCCAGTATCTTCACGCGGGCGATTCTTTTTGTCACCAGTTCATTCACCATAAGCGGGATAAAGTATTCGCTTTTCAGGTCACCCGCATGGGCGCGCAGAAACTCCTTGAAATACTCCTCGGAATAGGTGAAATACTCCGGCGTGAAGCCCCACATGTTCATGGATACCGGCGCAAAGTCGGCCAGTATAACCGTTCTGCCGTTCTCGTCCGTATAGCAGATTCGCTTGTCAATCCGTTCGATGGCGGTCCGTTCGACTACCGACCGCAGTGTTCTGTCGCAGTTGGTCTCGCAGATGCCCCGCGCCACCGAGCCGCTTTCGCTCAGCGTGCTGCCGAGGCGAAAGCCAATCATGCAATACTCATTCTGTTTACCGTCAAGCTGCTTCAGCGCGTTGCCCATCACGGAGTAGCTGTCGCGACCGTAGAAGTCGTCCGCATTGATTGCGGCGAACGGCTCCCGAATCACGTCCTTAGCCATCAGCACCGCATGATTCGTTCCCCACGGTTTGGTACGTTCCGGGGGGCATGTAAATCCCTCGGGCACTTTGTCGGTCGACTGGAATACGACCTCTGTGGGGATATGGTTTTCGTACTTGCCCAGAATCTTTTCGCGGAAGTCCGTTTCAAAGTCTTTCCGGATGACGAAAACGACCTTGCCGAACCCGCTCCGGATAGCGTCATAAATGGAATAGTCCATAATTGTTTCGCCCGAAGGCCCCAGTCCGTCCAGTTGCTTCAGTCCGCCGTAACGGTTTCCCATACCTGCCGCCAATATCAATAATGTAGGTTTCATCTATACAGTTATATTTTGTTTTACACTGCAAAGATACTTTTTTTCTTCCCGGATACGTATATCTGCCGGCAAAATCTTTT
>JAISEZ010000303.1 GCA_031263835.1 Tannerella sp. | reverse complement strand
ATTCTCAATTCTCCATTCAGAAGTGGTACGCCACTCTGACGGCTGCCAGCGCCTGGTCGTATCTGCCGGTGATATTGTACTTCATATCCAGGCTCACCGAGATTTCGCGCGTCAGCCGTAATTCGGCGCCCAGGCCGACATTCAAGCCCAGTCGCGCGGTATTCGTCATGCCGTACAGGTACTGCCGCCAGAGCGACAGGTTCATGCCGCCAATCGGATAAAAGGAGAACATGTCCGTCACCGTCACTATATAGTGACAGTCCATGTCCATGTACCACGCACTCATGTTCCTGTTTCGCACCATGTGAGTCAGCGAAGGAGCCAGCCGGAACTCCGGGAGAAAACGGTAGCGGTAGTCCACTCCCAGCGTGACCGTCTCCCATTCGGCTGCGTATCCCAGCCTCGTACCGACCGATGCGCGTCCGCGCTGTGCGTAGCCGTTGACCGTGCACAGCGCCACTATACTTATTACCAATAGCTTTTTCATCTTTCTTTCGTATTCAGTTTTCCATAAAATGCGGTTATCTCACCTGCTTATTTCACCTTCAGCCGTTCGCCGGCGCTCTCCACGATGCTCCGGTAGTAGGCTTCGTCATATCCGGGGAAATCGGGCGACGCGGGCTGTCCGTAGGGATTGCGCCTGAACGCGCCGTTTTCCTCCGTCTTTACGTTTCCATCCATGTACTTGACGAGCAGATATTCGCCCAGCTTCTTCCAGCGTTCGGAGACCTGTCCGGCATTTGTCCGGCTGAACCACGTCAGGAACAGCCGGGCCTCTTCCGGACTGCGCTGATGCATCTCCAGCGCCGCCTTTTCGATGGCCGGCAGGAGCGTCCCGTAGCCGCCTTCAATCTCGTCCTGCAACTTGCGGATGTCCTGAATCATGAAGCTGTACTTGTGATAGGCCATGTTTGCCACCCAGTTGTGAATCCAGAAGGCGGACGTCCACGAGAAGGTCAGCAAATCGCCGTTGCCGACGCGGTAACAGTCCGGCACATCCAGCGACGAAGCGTACACCGGGTTGAAGACGGCCATGTCGGCGTCGTCCACGCCAAACCACAGAATGCCGCCCAGGGCGTCGGGCAGCCAGCTCCGCATCTGGGGGACAATCACGAAGGCGGTCTGCTGCGTAGCGATGGCGCGTTCGTTGAGGTACTCCTGCCCGTCGACCGTGAAGTGCATCGGCCGCCAGCGGTAAGGCACCCTGTATGGCCCCGCGCCGGCGTCCTGCGTCATGTCCAGGTCTGTTCCCTCAAAATGGTCGCGCATGCCGTTCTGCACGTCGCGCACGGACAGCTTGCGATTCGGCCTGATGTACAGCGGCATCGGTTCCCTGCCCGCATCGCCCCTGATGAAGTCGGTAAACCGGTCCATCGACGGGTCGTACCTGCGGAAAAACGCCCACACACGCGCTTCGCAGGCCCGCAGTCCGCCGAAATCGTACGGACAGTAGGTTTCCGCAAAACTGAAGTCCCGGTCTTTTCCGGAGAAGTATCCTTTTTCGCGTGCGAAGGACACCACGTCCGGCGCATGGAGGCAATTTTCCCTGTCCTCAAAGGGAATTTGACGGATACGCGCCTGGTTGGCATGTGCCGAAATGCAGTCGTCGGGGATTCGAACGGCTACCCATACGGCGCCCCTGCTGCCGGCGCCCTTGCCGACCATCTCCATGATCCACGCTTCCTGTTTGTCGGCAATCGAAAACGACTCGCCTCCGCTGTAATAGCCATACGCGGCCACCAAATCCGTCATCACCCGGATGGCTTCGCGCGCCGACCGGGAACGCTGCAGGGCGATATAAATCAGACTGCCGTAGTCCATGATGCCGGTGGTGTCCACCAGTTCCGGACGTCCGCCGAACGTGGTTTCGGTGATGGCCACCTGATACTCGTTCATGTTTCCGACCACCGAATACGTCTGTTCCGCCTGTGCAATCCGACCGAGGAACTTCCCCGTGTCCCATTCCCTGACGTCCAGCATGGCGCCCTTCGGCCACACGGCCGCCGGCCAGCGATACAGTTCCCCGTACAAATTATGCGAATCGGCCGCGTAACTGATCATCACCGACCCGTCCGTCGACGCGTTCCTGCCAATCAAAAAGTTTGTGCAGGCAAACGCCTCCACACCCGCCAGTAAAATGGCTGCCATACCTGTCAATCTTATCTTCCTTCTCATTGATTATCTTCTTTTTTAGTTCAACTTGTTGCAAAGAAACAAAATTTCCGCCAAAGAAGCGACACAATTAGCAGTGATTAGTGATTAGTGGGTAGTGATTATTGTCGGCCATGTAGGGGCGAACCTGTGTGTTCGCCCTTATCTGTGTGTTCGCCCCGCCCCGGTCGCCGTTGTCCCAACGGGAGCGGGCGCACACGCAGGTGCGCCCCTACGCCCGGCATAACCCAGCCCGGTGGCAACGCCCCGGGTATGGATGGGCACACCCCGCCCTGCGCCCTGACGGGGCAGCATACCTTCCGGCACCATCCATTTGAATAAAAACGGGGTTGTGAAAATGGATATATTGCCCTTGCAGGGCGCAGGGTGGTGGCGGGTATCCATAATCCCAAGGCGTTGCCATTGGGCTGGGATATGCCGGGCTTTCAGCCTTTAGAAACTTTATTTTTTTTTAACGACCAGTTCCATTGTCTAATTAAAAACTATTCCGTACATTTGCCACCGGGTTCAAAACAAAACGGACGAACTCAGAAAGAATGAATAGAAAATGCGATTAATTTCAGCTACATATTCCGCCGCCTTCCGGCCGCTGCTTTCCGCACCGCAAAGGGCGGATACCCCCCTTTTTAACCGATCCGAGTCTAACTGGGGGGGGGGGTAAATCCCTGTATTTTAATTACTTAGGCAATCACATAACGCTTTCTCCCCACGCCGGATGGAGGAACTGCCTTTCGCTTATCCCGGTCCGCCCGGCATCGAAAACCCGTTGCGCAGGTCACG
>JAISEZ010000285.1 GCA_031263835.1 Tannerella sp. | reverse complement strand
GCGTCCGGGCGGTACTGCGCCATGATTTTGCGTATTCGCTTCATGACGTCGCGGTCGAACGAAACATCGTCCATGTAGATGCCGTCGATCTGATAGTTTTCGAACATCCAGCGCAGTCCTTCCAGATAATAGTTAATCCAGCGGGAAAAACCGTTCAGCACAAGGGCGGCGTCGGCGTTTTGACCGGGCAGTTCCGAGTACCATGCCGGTTTGTAGTCGTCCACCAGATGCTCGCACAGCCAGGGCGCGCCGTAGCCGACACCCTGAACGAAAATCTCATGATTCAGACTTTTCAGCGCATGGATTTCTACCGTATAATTGCTCTGTTCGCGGATGGTATAGTACAGCTTCACCCTGCGTCCGGCTTCATGCTGTGCACGGATATAGGCGATCAGCGAATCGCGCACGATGTACGGATAGTTGATAACCGGATTCAGCGACCCGGCATGATGAATGTTGGTAATGTTGGCGCCATCTTCCGCCGCCTCTGCAAAATCCAGGGGATTGGAGTGGAAGTATCTTTCCGAAAAGTGCTTTGCCGGATTCAGCGGCTTGACGGGCGTCATCAGCAGGGCAAATTCAACATCCAGCGGCTCGCTCGAAACCGTCCGGCGACCGGTGGACGCGACGACGGTGGCCGTTTCGCCCTGCCGTCCGTTCACACGGATACGTCCCTGTCCGCCGTTTGCCCAGACGGCGGGCGGCGCCGGCCTGTAGTCGCTCAGCAGCGGCCCGTGGTACGCTCCGCCGCGAAACTCCACATGCAGCCCTGCACGGTAATCGCCCGTCCAGTAGCTGTCCCAGGGGCCTTTCCAGTCCCAGGTATAATCCGCCGGACGGTCGCCGCCCTTATAGCCTGCCCCCATGAAGAAGGCGGAGGCGCCTGATGTATAGCTTGTGGACAGCCGGATGTCCTTCACTTCTGTTTCTCTGTCCGCCGCGACCCGGACGTGATAGCGCAGGTAGCCGTCGTATTCCATGTACGCACTGCAGTCGAATTGCAGGCCGTGCTGCACGGATGACGCCGTCCACTTCACCAGACCGTCCGCCGCCTGTTCGATTTTCACATTGTCCGCCTGAAGCGGGAACGTTCCGTCTGCCGTTTCCACAGTCAGCTCCAGCGGCTTTTCGAGAATCCGGCAGCCGTTGATTTCGAGTGACTGCGGCAGGCCGTTTGTGCCGATGACCGCCGTCTTTCCCGTCACCGTGATTCGGTTGCCGTCGAGCTGCATCTTTTCGTAGGGCGCCACGGGCAGATTATCCATGCCGACGGTCGAATTGAGCCAGCGCAGGCGCGAATGACGCCATAAATCGCCGTCGCCCCTGTCGGCAAGGAATCCTTTCTCTACATGAACCGTTACGTTCACCGTCTGCGGTGCGGCGTTTTCCGCCGTTACGGTCACTTTCCCCGCGTACCTGCCGGCTGCGGCATTTTCCGGGATTTGCACGCCGCACCATAACGCCTGCACCCTGCCTTCCGGCACGTTTACGTCGAATGCAAGGGGCTGTCCGTCCCAGTTGACGCCTTCCTGATTGAAGCAGGTAAGGTCGGCGGCGCGAATCACATGCTTTCCCGAAGAGTGGACAAAATCATCAAACATCAGATGTACCCGCTTCAGTTCCTTCTTCGCCGCCCACACGCCGATTTGCCACGTATAATATTCATTCGGCAGGGCATATCCCTCGAACGTCCCGGAAGCGCCTCCGGTCGCCCAGCGCGCCGGGACGGTCGTCAGACGGATAGGGAAGGCGCGGTCTTCGGGAAACACGAGGAAGTCGCCCGGTGCGCCTGCCTTCAGCGCCTGTGTCTCCTTCTCCGTGGCAATCAGCCCCATCGACGTGAAGAAATCGAAGCGGGAACGCGCCTCAAACCGTTTCGGCACGGCTTCCGGCAGGGCGGATGGATTGGCTTTCACCGTTTCCTCCCATGCCGGATCGGCGGCGTATTCCGGAGGCAGATAATCGTTCCACGGTTTGCCGTAACGGGCGTCGCCATGTCTCTTGCGGAACTTGCAGGGCAGATAGTATATATGGTAAATGCCTGCGCCTGCTTCCGGACGGAAGGCAATCACGCCTCTTTCCGCAGAAAACTCAAGTATGACGATGTCCTTAACCGCCTGTCCGGAAGCTGCATCGGTCACAATGATACGCTTTGTTTCCGGTTGCATGTCCGATCGTCGCCAGGGCAAAGAGACTTTCACGGCTTCCCGTTCCGTTTTTCCCACGGAAACGACCGCCCTGTGGTTGCCGAGTCCGTCTATATCCCAGGTCGAATCGGCGATAACAAACGGGACGCCGTCGGGCGCAAACGATTGATACTGACTTTCACCGTCCGGCCGGTTGACGGTGCAACTTCCTGCAAGCAGGAGAATGATAACTGCATAAAATGAATTTCTATTCATATTTTCAAAATTAAATTTAATATACCTGTTGTCTTTTTTGTTACTTCTGATAATACGACATCATCCGGTGTCGTCACTTTTGATGCCTGTCTGTGGATACTTTTATATCCCGTTTATTTTTCATCACTTGCAGGGCAAAGGTAACCCAAAAACCGGAATACCGGCGGTAATGACTGCAGGAAAAAACGCATCACACCGAAGGGCATGAACGCATCAAGAAAAACATTTCATCCGAACCCAACCGCAGAGGCAGGAACGTTTCGAGAGACGGTTGCTCCGAAACGAGTCCTGCCCGGGCTGGTTATTTGTCCCGTCATCAATCATTCGTTGCATTTTATTTCATATAGATAGCTGCGGCAATGGATATTAATGCGGTAAGACCGATGCTCAATACCGAAAAGACCGACAAAACCCATATTAAAATTTTACTTCGCTTCAGGAGCCTGAACGGATACAGGCAATAGGCTATCACAAACGTAGGCGGAACGAAAAACAGCGCCGAAACAAACAGTGCATCCTTCACATATCTGCCGAACGTAATCAGCTCCGCTACATCCTGATGTTTCTGCATATAGTAAAACATAATCAGAAAGATAACATAAACCAGCAGATAAATCACCGAAAAATGATATATCTCACGCCCCTTTTCTCCCAGCAGCCTGGGCAGGCCGAATCCGAACAGGACGGAAAC
>JAISEZ010000267.1 GCA_031263835.1 Tannerella sp. | reverse complement strand
CGTTTCCCTGACGGCTCCGGCGCGCACCGTCCCCTGCCGGTCGCCCAGGTTCCACAGGTCATAGCGTTTGCCGTCGTACACGACGTGCGTCCAGGGATTCCATATTCCGAAATGATGATAGTGGTCTGCCGGCTGAATGTTCGTAAGCACGTTTCCCGCAGGCGACCAGGCCGGGTGAATGAACCCGCTGCGCCGGAATATGGCGTCCACCCCGGCCGGGGGCTCCACATACGTATAATTATATTGCAGAACGGGTTTTCCGTCTTTTTTCAGGACCAGGGCTTTCTGCGTATCTTCCACTTCCATGACGTTCCGTACCGGCTGCTTTTCCACCGGCCGGGCCACGAATGTCCGGATGTCGCCGGCTTTCGTGTCGCCGGTCAATATCCAGTAGAGGACGGTTTTACCCTCTGTTTTCACGGTCTGGGAGGGGACTTTCGCGTCTCTCCCGTCTTTCCGTTCACTCAATTCCCAGTCCGAATCTCCCATGCCGTCCGGAATCTCGACCGACACCGCGCAATCCTGCCGGTCAAACGCGCCGGCCTCAACCGCAAGCGTCATCCCGCCCTCCCGCTCCGACCGGCAGGACAGGCCCAGGCATATCCCCAAAATAGCTGCAACTGTTTTCTTCATATTGTATAATTTATCACGCCGGCAAAGATAGGGAGATTAATTGATTTATCACGGACAATAAGGAAATTAATGATGAATGCGAATCAGCAGCCGGCAGTCAGTAATGCGAATCGGCAGCAGCGACGAAGGGCTGAAATCCCGGCGCGGATTTGCAAAAAATACATACCTTTGCAGCCATTCAGTTTGATTCAATTAATTAAGAAGCACATGAAGAATAAAGTACGTATGGCCGTCTTTTGGGGGTTGATTCCCCTGTGGGCGCTGGCCCAGGACATCAGAATAACGCACGGCCCCTATTTGCAGGCGGCGGGTGAAAACGAAATGACGCTTGTCTGGACAACGGACGTGGACGCCGTTTCGTGGGTGGAGCTTGCTCCGGGCGGCAACGACAGTTTTTACGCCAGGGAACGTCCGGCCTTTTATCAGATGAAGGACGGGAACCGCGTGGTGGGCAGGTTGCACAAAATCACCGTTCCGGGACTTGTCGGGGGAACGGAGTACCGTTACCGGGTTTTTTCAAAGGCCGTACTCCGGTATGAAGGGCAAAGCAATGTCCTGTACGGGCATACGGCTTCGACCGACGTGTACAGCCGGAATCCGCTCCGCTTCCGGACGCTCGACGCCGGACGGACGGAGATTGCCTTCACGGTCGTCAACGACATTCACGGCCGGATGGACGACCTCCGGGCGCTGACCCGCAACGCCGTTTACGGCAGCGAAGACCTGGTCATATTCAACGGCGACATGGTGAGCGAAATGGAAGACGAAACAGTCTTTTTCGCCGGTTTCATGGACGAAGCGGTGAAGCTGTTTGCTTCCGAAGTGCCTGTGTTTTACGCGCGCGGCAACCACGAAACGCGCGGCAAATTCAACGTGCGCTTTTCTTCGTATTTCCCGACGAATAACGGGGATAAACTCTACTATTCCTTCCGGCAGGGGCCGGTGCATTTCATCGTGCTGGACGCGGGAGAAGACAAACCGGATTCCGACATCGAATATTCCGGGCTGTCGCAGTTTGACGCCTACCGCAGCGAGCAGGGGGAATGGCTGAAAAGGGAGTTGCAGAGCGAATCTTTCCGCACGGCCGGATACAGGCTGGTGATTGTACACATTCCGCCGGTGGATTCGGACTGGCACGGGGCGGTGGAGGTCAGGGAGAAATTCCTGCCGGCATTGAACAGCGCCGGGATTACGGCCATGTTCTGCGGGCATACCCACCGCTACAATTACCTGGAACCCGGTTCGCTGCATGATTTTCCCGTCCTGATCAACGCCCCCAATACGGCGCTGGAAGTCAGAGCGGATGCGGCCGGCATGACGGTCGTGCGAAAGGATACGGACGGGAAGGAACTGAACCGCTTCCATTACCCGGCAAAATAAAGGAGCCTTGACTGTGAAAGCGTTTCAAATGTCCGGAAGAAGGGAGGGGGAACATGCGTAGGTCGAAACCCGTGCGGGCGGTCATTGCCGCTGGCGCCGTTTTGCTGGTGATGCTGCTGGCGGCCGGCGGAACGGGCGCGTGGATGTTGTTTGCGCCGAACTTCATGCCCGAAAGGACGTATCTCATCCATATCTACCCCGACAGCGATTTCCGGTGGCTGTGCCGTCAGCTGGAAGATTCGGCGCGCTGCCGGAACATCCCCGCGTTCATCCGGACGGCCGGACTGCTGAAATATCCGGACCACATGCGCACCGGATGTTATGCGGTGGTTCCGGGCATGAGCAACCGCGACCTGCTGAACAGGCTGCGCCGGGGACATCAGGAACGGATACGGCTTACCTTCAACAATATCCGCACGAAGGACGACCTGGCCGAACGCCTGGGCGCCCAGCTGATGCTGGAAGGCGACGAACTGGCCGGCCTGCTGGACGACGGCGTTTTCTGCGATTCGATGGGCTTCACCCTGCAAACCGTCCCGGCCATGTTCATTCCCAACACGTATGAAGTTTACTGGAATATTTCCGCCGGGAATCTGATGCAGCGGATGAAGCGCGAATACCTGACCTTCTGGACGGAGGAGCGGCGGAAAAAGGCGGAAAACATCGGCATCTCGCCCGTCGAGGTGGCGACGCTGGCGTCGATCGTGGAGGAAGAATCGGCCGCCACGGAAGAATTTCCGGTGATTGCCGGCCTCTATGTCAACCGTCTGCACCGCGGGATGCCGTTGCAGGCCGATCCGACGGTGAAGTATGCGGTCGGCGACTTCACCCTGCGACGGGTGCTCTACAGGCACCGGGACGTGGAATCGCCCTACAATACCTACCTGCACGAAGGTCTGCCGCCCGGCCCCATCCGGATTCCCTCCATCACGGCCATCGACGCCGTCCTGAACTGCGCGAAACATCCCTATCTCTACATGTGTGCCAGGGAAGACCTCTCCGGAAAACATCACTTCACCGCCTCGCTGGCCGAACATAACCGCAACGCCGCACGCTACCAGGCCGCCCTCAACCGCCGGGGAATCTATCAGTAGTGATTAGTGGTTA
>JAISEZ010000169.1 GCA_031263835.1 Tannerella sp. | reverse complement strand
CAGCCGGCGGTTCTCTCGCGTGCAGTAGATTTTATCGGCCAAAACTTCCGCCGGATAGAATCCGAAACGCCTGCGGTATTGTTCGATGTATGCTTCCAGATGACCGCCTTCATTGAAAGCATCCCAACTCAGTTCATCAAGGAAACTGATGCCATCAATGAGCGACAGGTGAATCTTGGCACCGAACTCAACATTCGCTTTTGACTTGCCACGGACGATGGGGCGGACATGCGGCTGATGGATGCTCACAATACGGTCATCCACCCGGTGTGTTTTTGTCCTGTAATTATCCCAAAATGTCCATTGGAAAAATCCTGCAAGTTGCGACAGGGTTTCCCCGATGGCGTCAACTTAGTGATGCGAAATAAACAGGATATAAAAGTGTCGTCCCTGCGGGACTTGGAACGCGGTGTCGATGGCCGCCGCAGGTTACGCGGCGCTTCACCTGCGGTTAACAGCGTGCCGTCCCTGCGGGACCTGGCGGGAGGAGGGACGGAGGAAGCCCTGCAGGGGCGATACTTTATTAACCGCGGGTTTCAACCCGCGGACAGAGACAGCGCGAAGGAAGTTCTGCAGGGACGACACTTTTATATCCTGTTTATTTCGCATCACTTATTCTCACATTGACTCATTTGCTCATTCTCACATTGGCTCATTGTCTTATTGGCTCATTAGCTTATTGGCTTATTAGCTTATTCTCACATTTGCTCATTCATATTGGTTGCGGATGCTAAAAAACACAAAACAGCCACTGTTTTTTATGTTTTTCTCATTCACTTTGGTGAGAAATACCTACATTTGGGCGCTGAAAGGAAGCGGAGGAGCGACGGCAATCTTATCGGGAAAGGTAATCAGCTGTAAACGAAGAGAATGTTGCTCCGAAGCGGAATGTCCGGACGATTTGACAGATTATTTAAGAGCCGTTTACCGGCGCATGAACCTGAGATAATTTGAATTTGAGGTCGAACATGCGGGCATAGACGCCCGGCCGCTGCGAACGGACGCTTTAACGGCAGCAAATGAGGAGTTTTTAATCATAACTTGATATTTTATTACAGGGAAGAATAAACTATGGAAGAAAAGGAAACGGCAATTCAAAGCAGTCCCGTACCGAACGGGGATTTCATTGCCGCGGCAAAAGACATTGCAAATTATTGGAAAGGGAAGCCGGCCTACAAGCTGTCCTGGACGGACGCCCGGCAGCTGGAACAGGCGGCTCAGATGCTGGAAGCCCTCTCGGACGCCAGTAATGCCGTCAAAGGCGACCGCGCCTTTCTGACGGGGAACTTCAAGGACATCAACACGCTCATCAACCGCCAGCTGGTTCATGTGAAGGGATATATCATGAATAACTTTGCGAAGAAGAAAGCGCAGGTGCAGTACGTCCGGTTCGGCATCACCAGACAGCCCAACGGACACTTCGGCCTTCCCCCTGACGGCGAGGAGCGTCACCAGGCCCTGCAGCAGCTGGTCAGCGCCCTTGAGACCTCGAAGTTTCGCGACAGCCCCTACGGCTACGAACACTGGAAAAACCTCCTGAAACAGTTCGAAGACAGCGAAAGCAAGGCGCCCGTGGACAGCAGCCTCTTGCCCCTGAACTTCGGCCGGCAGAAGAAGGTACGGAAAGCCATGATTCGGCAGACGCTCAACGCGCTGATTATGCTCATCCGCGCCAACCATCCGCATCAGTGGCGCAAGGAACTGACGGTTTGGGGCTTCCGGAGGGAGAGATACTGACCGCCGGACGGGAAACGCATCACGGCAGGCACCCCCCCGCGGCCTGCCGCTTTTTGAATCTTTCGAATAATATCGTACCTTTGTGAGCCGAAACAGGTGAGATATATGCAAGGGAAAAAGATTCGAAGAGCAGTGTGGGCGGCGCTGGGCTGTCTGTGGGCGGTCACGGCGTTCGCGCAGGAGTACCGCGTGAGCGGGGGGGCAAAGACTCCCCTGCTGGCGATGGACAATACGCTTCACCGCATTCAGGTCTGGCTGGTTTACGGCCTGGACGGCGTCACGCTCGGCTACACGTCTTCTTCCACCGCGCACCGGTGGTACCGCTACCGGACGCGCGCGCTGGATTACGAACCGGTGGCCTCGACACAGCAGGGCGCCTCCTCGACGGTCGACCGCCCGGAGGAAGGGTACGGCTACTTTGTCATGGAGGGCGACAACCCGGCCATGGCGCATTTCATCTGGCTGATAGACTACAGCCTTTATCCGGCAAACTTTCAGAACCTGCAGGTCGCCGACCTTGCCGACCCGTGCGAGGCCCTGCGGCTGGCAGGCGTCAATGCCACGCCGCCGCTGACCTACCGGACGCCCGTCGGCGATGCCGCCTTCGTCGAGCGTCAGTTCGAAATCAGCTACATGACACAGGTCTGGAACGAAGCGCTCCGGCAGTTCGTACCCGTCCTGCTGATTGATACGCTTCGGGGCGACCCGCTGAACGCGTCGGCCACGCCGCCGCTCGACGATACGGAAATACAGCTGACCGGCGATTTCTTTGCCCGTCACTTCGGCGTGGAAGAGACCTTCTCCGCCGGCCGGTATCAGGCGGTGGCGCTGAACGTGCGCGCAGATACGCTCCTGCTGTCGAATAATCAGACCAACCTGTCCGCCGGCGAAAACGAACTGCTGGCGCCCGCCACCATCCGGTTTACCGCCCGGGCCAATACGCCCGTGGCCGCGCTGCATATCTGGCAGGTTTACCGCACGGAGGAGCCGAACAACCCGCTGGTGCGCTTCCCGGAGTCCGAGATGGAATACATCTTCGACCGGGTCGGCGACTTTACCGTCAGGCTGGAAGTGAGCGACCGTTCCGGGCGGTGCGTGAACACGGAAAATACCTGGCAGGTGAGTATTACGGAGACGCAGGTGCAGGTGCCGAACGCCTTCACGCCGCAGGGTTCGCCGGGCGTCAACGACGTCTTCAAGGTGGCATACAAGTCGGTCGTGCGTTTCCGGGGATGGATATTCAACCGCTGGGGCGCGGAGCTGTTCTCCTGGACGGACCCGTCGCAGGGCTGGGATGGCAGGTACCGCGGCAAGTACGTCCCGGCCGGCGCCTATTTTTATGTAATCGAATATACGGGAACGGACGGCAAGGCGCACCGGAAGAGCGGCGACGTCAATGTGATACGTTCGACCAAACTGCAAAAAAACACGGAAACGGAATGAAATGGATAAATAATGTGATATGGTTTTCGGCGGGAGGCATCCTGTGTCTGGCGCTGTGTCTGGCGATTGGCTTCAGCGATTCGACGCGGGTCATGGAAGAGCGCCCGGTGGTATCGACGGTCACCGTCTCGCCCGAAGTACCCCTGCAGGTGACCTTTTGCGGCCATCCGCTTGACCTGACAAGATATAACATGTATGAAGGCATGGACAGGGAACTGAGCAGTTTCACGTATTACCATTCCACCACCCTGCTGCTTTTCAAGCGCGCCAACCGCTATTTCCCGGTGATAGAGCCGATACTGAAGGCCAGCGGCATCCCGGACGATTTCAAGTACCTGGCCGTCATCGAAAGCCACCTGGAACCGAATGCCGTCTCTCCGGCGCGGGCCGTGGGGATATGGCAGTTTATGGAAGCCACGGCGAAGGAATACGGCCTGACGGTTACCCCGACGGTCGATGAACGGTGTCATACGGAGCGGTCAACCGAAGCGGCCTGCCGCTATTTGAAGGATGCCTACGCCAGATACGGCGACTGGGTGGCGGTGGCGGCGTCGTACAATGCCGGCATGGGACGCATCTCCTCCGAACTGGGACGGCAGCAGGTCGCTTCGGCGCTGGACCTGTGGCTGGTGGAGGAAACCTCGCGTTATGTTTACCGCATGATGGCCGTGAAGCAGATATTCGAACATCCCTACCGCTACGGGTTTGTGCTGACGGCCGGGAACCTCTACAAGCCGCTTGTCTATGACGAGGCGACGGTCTCGGACGATATTCCCGACCTGGCGGCCTATGCGAAGGCGCAGGGCGTCACGTATGCCGACCTGAAGCGTTTCAATCCGTGGCTGAAGGATACCAAATTGAGTGTGGCGGGGAAAAGTTTCGTGCTGCACATCCCGCGCAGCGAGTCCGTTTCCTACGAAACGCCAAACCGTACGGCGCACGATGCACGCTGGACTGTACAGTAAACCCCGAAACGCTATGGCTCGAAAACGCAGGGAAGCGGCGGTTCAAACGCCGGAAGGGAAGGGCGCGCCGGAGTTGCCGGCGCACGACGGGCGCATCTCCGTATGGGGCGCCCGTGTGCACAATCTGAAAAATATTGACGTGGAACTGCCCCGCAACCGCCTGTCCGTGATTACGGGCATGAGTGGCAGCGGCAAGTCGTCGCTGGCCTTCGACACGATTTTTGCCGAGGGACAGCGCCGTTACATTGAAACGTTCTCGGCCTACGCCCGCAATTTCCTCGGCGCCATCGAACGCCCGGACGTGGACAAAATCACCGGATTAAGCCCGGTCATTTCCATTGAACAGAAGACGACCAACCGGAATCCCCGTTCGACGGTGGGGACGACTACGGAGATATACGATTTCTTCCGCCTGCTTTACGCCCGCGCCGGCGAAGCATATTCCTACCTGAGCGGCGGGAAGATGGTGAAGTACACCGAAGAGCAGGTGCTGGAACTGATTCTGAACGAGTATGCCGGACGGAAAATCCACCTGCTGGCGCCGCTGGTGCAGAACCGCAAGGGGCATTACAAGGAACTGTTCGAGCAGGTCAGGAAGAAGGGCTACCTGAACGTGCGCGTGGACGGCGAGCTGCGCGAGATTGTGCACGGCATGAAGCTGGACCGCTACAAAATGCACAGCATCGAGGTGGTCATCGACAAGCTGCGGGTGGAAAGGACGGACGAACGGCGGCTGAAGGAGAGTCTGCGCATCGCCATGAAACAGGGCGACGGCCTGATACTGCTGCTGGACGTCGAAACGAACGAAGTCCGCTACTACAGCCGGCGTTTGATGTGTCCGGTGACGGGCCTGTCCTACAGCGAACCGGCGCCGCATAACTTTTCGTTCAACTCGCCGCATGGCGCCTGTCCGCACTGCAAGGGGCTGGGGCAGGTCAACCTGCTGGACATGGAGAAAATCGTGCCTGACCCGTCGCTCAGCATTTACGGCGGAGGCATCATCGCGCTGGGCAAATACAGGAACATACTGCTTTTCTGGCAAATCGAGGCGCTGTGCAGAAAGCACGGCGTGACCGTCAAGACCCCCATCCGGGACATCCCGGCGGAGGCCATGGACGAAATCATGAACGGGACGGGCGACCGCCTGCCCGTTCAAAACGAATCGCTCGGCAATTCCAACTATCTCTTTTCCTACGAAGGCGTTGCCAAGTATATCCTGATGCAGCAGGACGACGACGCGCCGGTGGCCGCTCAGCGATGGGCGGAACAGTTCATCAGCATGACCGAATGTCCGGAGTGTCACGGCCAGCGGCTGAACAGGGAAGCGCTGCATTACCGGATTGACGGGAAAAACATTGCCGAGCTGTCGGCCATCGACATCTCCGGGCTGGTCAAATGGGTGGACACGGTCGAAGAGAAACTCTCGCCCAAGCAGCGGCAGATTGCGGGGGAGATACTGAAAGAAATCCGTTCACGGCTGCATTTCCTGCTGGACGTGGGGCTGGAATACCTGACGCTGAACCGCGCTTCGGCCACGCTCTCCGGCGGCGAGAGCCAGCGTATCCGGCTGGCCACGCAAATCGGCAGCCGGCTGGTGAACGTGCTCTACATTCTGGACGAGCCGAGCATCGGGCTGCACCAGCGCGACAACATGCGTCTGATTCGTTCGCTCAAGGACCTGCGCGACACCGGCAATTCGGTCATCGTGGTGGAGCACGACAAGGAAATGATGCTGAACGCCGACTACGTCGTGGACATGGGGCCGAAGGCCGGACGGCTGGGCGGCGAAGTCGTCTTTGCCGGCACGCCGGAGGAGATGCTGCATACGGATACGCTGACATCGTCCTACCTGAACGGGACGCGGACGATTCCCGTGCCGCCGGTGCGCCGGAAGGGGAACGGCCGGTGGCTGACGCTGAAAGGGGCGAGCGGTCACAACCTGAAGAAGGTGGACGTCTCGTTTCCGCTGGGGACGCTGATATGCGTGACCGGCGTCTCGGGCAGCGGCAAATCGACGCTGATAAACCGGACGCTGCAGCCCGCATTGAGCCGTCATTTCTACCGTTCGCTGGAAATGCCCCTGCCCTACAAGTCCATTGAAGGCGTGGAATACATCGACAAAATCGTCAATGTGGACCAGTCGCCCATCGGCCGTTCGCCGCGCAGCAATCCGGCCACCTACACGGGCGTCTTTGCCGACATCCGGAACCTGTTCGTAGAGCTTCCCGAAGCTAAAATCAGGGGCTACAAGCCGGGACGGTTCTCGTTCAACGTCTCGAGCGGACGGTGTGAAGTGTGCAGGGGGAACGGCTACAGGGTCATTGAAATGAACTTCCTGCCGGACGTGCTTGTGCCCTGCGAGGACTGCCACGGCAAACGGTATAACCGCGAGACGCTGGAGGTGCGTTTCCGGGGGAAATCCATCGCCGACGTGCTGGACATGACCATCAACATGGCGGTGGAGTTTTTCGAAGCCGTCCCGTCCATCTTCCACAAAATAAAGGTACTGCAGGACGTCGGACTGGGATACATCAAGCTGGGACAGCCGTCCACCACCCTGTCCGGCGGCGAGAGCCAGCGGGTGAAACTGGCTACGGAACTGGCCAAGCGCGACACGGGACGTACCCTCTACGTGCTCGACGAGCCGACGACCGGACTGCATTTCGAAGACATCCGCGTCCTGCTCGGCGTGCTGAACCGGCTGGTGGACAAGGGCAATACCATCATCGTTATCGAACACAATCTGGACGTCATCAAATGTGCGGATTACCTGATAGACATGGGGCCGGACGGCGGACGGAAAGGCGGGAAAATCCTGTTTGCCGGTACGCCGGAAGAGATGGCCGCCGTTCGCCTAAAGAGCTTTACGGCGCCTTTCCTGAAGAAAGAACTTGAAACAGACAAGAAATAAAAGGCTCTATAACGTGTTGTATGGATATAATCTACGTCAATCACTCATTTACGGGCACCGGGAATAAATTATCAACACGGAGACACGGAGG
>JAISEZ010000107.1 GCA_031263835.1 Tannerella sp. | reverse complement strand
TTCGAGCAATTGGAGTCGGTCATCGACCGGGACTGCAAGGCGCTGATCCTGTCCAGTCCGCACAATCCGGCCGGCATTGTCTGGAAAAAGGAGACGCTGCAGACGCTGGCGGAGATATGCCACCGGCGCCGTCTGCTCGTGATTGCCGACGAGATACACGCCGAAACGGTCTATCCGTCCTTCACGCACCATCCGTTTCCGACCGTATCGAGGCAGGCAGCGGAATGCAGCATCACCTTCATGGCGCCCAGCAAAACGTTTAACATCGCGGGAATCGTATCGTCCTACGCCATCGTTCCGGACGACGCGCTGCGCCGTACGTTTTACGACTTTCTCAGGGCCGGCGAGTTTCACGAGGGGACGATCTTTTCCTACATCGCCGCAACGGCAGCTTACACGCACGGCGCGGAATGGCGTCGCCGGATGCTGGAATACGTGATGGGGAACATGTCTTCCGTCGATGCCTTCCTCCGGGAACATCTCCCGCAGATCAGGCTCTATCCGCCGCAGGCTTCCTTCCTGGCCTGGCTGGACTGTCGCGAGCTGGGTCTGTCCCAACAGGAACTTGTCCGGCTGATCGAAGACGAAGCCGGCCTTGCGTTCAACAACGGCGTCATGTTCGGAAAGGAAGGAACCGGCTACATGCGGATGAACGTCGGCTGTCCGCGCTCGCGGGTCGAAAAGGCGCTGCACGCCCTGAAACAGGCGGTGGAAAGCCGGGAGAGCAGTTAGTAGAATAGCCGTTGTTTTGTACGGAGATGCTGTGCCGGTTATGGCAACCGGATTTTGCGTATGCAACCATGACTTCACCCTACTATACTTTGCACGGGACGGTTTTGTGCATGGCGGACTGACGCCGGATGGCGTCCGGTCGCAAGGGAGGAAGCAATGCACAAAACCATGCCCCACGCAGTATAACTACTACTGACTACTAATCAGGAATCTTTTGAATCCTTCGAAGTCTTTTCCCAGCGGAATACTTTGTTTTTTCCCCTGCATGAAGGCCTGCAGTTTAAGCGGGATTTCGACCGGGACACCCGTGATGCGGTCGACGGTCTCCTTGAATTTGGCCGGATGGGCCGTTTCCAGAAACAGACCCGTCTCACCCGGTTGCAGCCGGCGGTCGAGCAGCGCCTGATAGCCGCAGGCGCCATGCGGGTCGAGCAGGTAACCGTGCGTGCGGTAAACTTCGCGCACGGTGGCGGCAATCTGTTCGTCCGTGTAGCGGCAGCCGGAGATATGCTGCGCGACGGCGGCATGGTCGTGACCGTACAAATCCAGTATCCGGGCGAAGTTGCTCGGATTGCCGACGTCCATGGCACTGGCCAGCGTCGCCACGGACGGACGCGGCGTATAGACGCCCGTTTGCAGGTATTCCATAAAGACGTCGTTGCGGTTGTTGGCTGCGATGAAATGGCGGACGGGCAGTCCCATCCGCCGGGCAAACAGTGCGGCGGTGAGGTTGCCGAAGTTGCCGCTGGGCACGCAGACGGTCACGTTTTCGCCCCGTCCCGCCCGGTCCAGCTGCGCCCAGCCGTGGAAATAGTAGAACGACTGCGGCAGGAAACGGGCGACATTGATGGAATTGGCCGACGTGAGCTGCAGGCGGCGGTTCAGGTCGCCGTCGGCAAAGGCCGCTTTCACCAGCGCCTGACAGTCGTCGAATGTGCCGTCGATTTCGAGTGCGGTGATGTTTTGCCCCAGCGTGGTGAACTGACATTCCTGAATCGGACTGACTTTTGCCCGGGGGTAGAGCACGAAGACGCGAATGCGGGGTATGCCCAGGAAGCCGTTGGCTACCGCGCTGCCCGTGTCGCCGGAGGTCGCGACCAGCACATTCACTTCGCGGTCGATGCCTTTCCTGCGGATAAAATAGCTCAGCATCCGGGCCATGAACCGGGCGCCGACGTCCTTGAAGGCAAGCGTGGGGCCGTGGAAGAGTTCGAGGCTGTAGATGGAGTCGCTCACCTGCACGACGGGCGTGTCAAACGACAGCGTCTCCCGCACGATGGCCGTCAGGGCGTCGGGTTCCATGTCTTCCCCGAAAAAGGCCTGCGCCACCCCGTCCGCAATGTCATGAAACGGTTTGTCTTTCAGCGACCGGATGAAGGCGTCGTCCAGCGCCGGAATCCGTTCGGGCATGTACAGGCCCCTGTCGCCGGCCAGTCCCTTAATCACGGCTTCTTCCAGGCTCGCCGGCGGCGCCTGCCTGTTTGTACTGTAATACTTCATACTGATTTAATTCAATAATTAGAGATGCGAAATAAACAAAATATAACATCATCCGATACGTGGCTGACCATGCGGCCGGGTCTTCCGGACCTGTACAGCGAGTAACCAAATCCGTTTTCTGACAAAACAGGTCTGATTCATGCATCCGGGAACTCCCGGACCGGCCAACCAATCGACGGTTCATTACCTGTTATTTTATTCTTTAGCGGTAAATTCCCGTATAAACCTGTCGCCGGTCAGCAGGCCGTATTTTCCCTGCCGGACGGAAAACTCGTCGTAACATGCCACCGCATCCGGCGTCTGTCCGGGCGTATAAATCAGGAACGGAACGGGGTCTTTCGTGTGCGTCCGCACGGCGCAGGGCGTAGGATGGTCGGGCAGGACAGCGATTGCTACCGGCTCGTCCCACTGCCGGACGGTTTCGTACACGGGGCCAATCACGCGCCGGTCAAGGTCTTCGACGGTACGGACTTTCAGCCGCACATCGCCTTCGTGACCGGCTTCGTCGCTGGCTTCGACGTGCACATACACGAAATCGTGCGTCCGCAGCGCCTCGATGGCCGCCTGCGCCTTGCCTTCATAATTCGTATTGTAGAGGCCGGTGGCGCCTTCCACCGTCACCACGTCCATGCCGGCATACACGCCGATGCCGCGTATCAGGTCGACCGCCGAGATAACCGCGCTTGTCGGGATGCCGTACAGTTCCTTCAGCGTCCGCATGGCCGGGCGGTAACCGGGCGACCAGAACCAGACGCTGTTGGCAGGGTCTTTTCCGGCCGCCATCCGTTTTTGGTTGACCGGATGAGCGGACAGCCACTCCTGCGACTGCGCAGTCAGGCGGTTCAGCAGGGCAGCCGTTTCCGCGGCGGCGGCGTCGGTCGCCTTCATCAGCGCCGGCCGGAAGGGTTGCATCGGGATGTCGTGCGGCGGCGTACAGGCCAGCCGTTTATCGCCCCCCTGCATGACCAGCAGGTGACGGTAGGAAACGCCCGCGTGAAAGCGGATGCGCGCATCGTCCGTCATTTCGTTCAGAAAGGCAATCAGTTCGCCCGCTTCCTCGCTGGTGATGTGTCCGGCCGAATGGTTCCTGAGCCGTTCGCCCTCCAGACAGACCAGATTGCAGCGCATTGCCAGTTCGCCCGGATGCAGCTCGACATTCATGCTGGCGGCTTCCAGCACGCCGCGGCCTTCGTAAACCTCCGTCAGGTCATAGCCCAGCACGGCCAGATTCGCCACTTCGCTGCCGGGAGCGAAACCGTCGGGGACCGTCTGCAAACGTCCCGTCGCACCCCGTCGCGCCAGTTCGTCCATAAAGGGCGTGCGGGCGTATTGCAGCGGCGTCCTGCCGCCCAGCATGTCGATGGGTTCATCCGCCATCCCGTCGCCCAAAATCAATATTCTTTTCATTCTTCAGCGGTGTGAAATAATGTAGGGGCGAAATGCTTTCGCCCTCTTTTCGCCCGTACAGGCGGGCGGTCGGAGGAAAAGCCGCACATTTCCATTCGGGGATACGGCAACAGGCACAGCTTCTGCCGGGGTAATTTGATTTTGTATATGAACTGATGGATTCATTCTACTAACTGCTATTCGTTATATGCTGTATCTCTTTATTCGCCAAAAATTATTTTGTCCTTTAATAATTCCTCTTCTTTGTTTCTTTTCATGCGCAGGTATTCCATTGGTCTGTCGCCTTTCATCCTGTTGCAGGAACTGCACAACAACTGGTAATTTTCGTAATAATCACCGCCACCCTTTGATTTTGGGATGATATGGTCAATTTCCAGATTCCGAATTTCAAACTGTGTTTTGCAGCCGTTGCATAACCCGTTTTGTTCTTTGTACAGACGTTCTTTAATAGATTTTGAGGGTTCTATTATCTGTACATCTGTTCTTTGCGGAATAATAGCCGTATTGACGAAATTTTTGAACAGCCCCGCATCATCGCTCAATCTTCTTACTAAAATAGTAACTGCCAGCTTTTCAATATCAATACCTATCCATTTTCTGTCTAATTGTTGTGCCGCAACACAGGTAGTGGCACAGCCACAAAACGGGTCAAACACAATATCGCCTTCATTTGACGATGCTTTAATAATGCGATGCAACAACGCAAGCGGTTTTTGTGTCGGATAACCTGTGCGTTCTTTGGACGAAGGCGCGATTGGTTGAATCTGCCACCAGTCGTCCGGTTGTTTCCCTAACGGGTTTAATGTTTGCCTGCCAAAATCTTTACCGTTCCTTTTATTACCGATATAATGAGTAAAACGTTCTCTGGTCGCCGGCGCATATTCCTCTCTCACCGCATCAAGGTTGAATGTACAGGTTTGCGTTTTGGAATATCTAAGAAGCACATCGTGTCTCCGTCCAAAATCATTTTTGGGGTACCCCGCTCCTCTGTAACACCATGCAATCTCATTTCTGAAATTATCTTTCCCAAAAATTTCATCCAGCACTACTTTTAAATAATGGCTCGCTGTCGGGTCGCAATGCAGGTATAAACTTCCCGTATTTTTCAGAACCCGGTGCATTTCTATAATACGTTGGGCCATATATGTCAGATATGCTTTCATCGCTTTGCCGTGTATCACGCCCACAGAAGCTATAAATGTCGTCAATGCGGGATAGTTTCCCGCCAAAGTTTCGAGATATGCTTCGTTCACATCCTGCCAGGTCCACATATCTTTGAAACTTGTACCTGCCGCGCGGCTGCCCACCGGCGCAGAATAAAACCGCTTTGAATTAAAAGGCGGGTCTAAATATATCAAATCGACTAATTGACTGTTCAGTCCATTTAATATAAACAGGTTGTCATTGGTATAAAGTGTATTTGTAAATTCCATTTTTATTCAATGTATCCATTCTACTAACTACTAACTACTGTTTCCTTACCGGATATTGGCGATGGAGATGATGTCGGCGAAGACGCCGGCAGCCGTCACGTCGTCGCCGGCGCCGTAGCCTTTAATAATCATCGGATAGTGGTTGTAGCGTTCGGTGGAAATCATGATGATGTTGTTGCTTCCTTCCAGTTCGTAGAAAGGATGATGCCGGTCAACTTCCTGCAGCCCGATTTCGCACGCGCCCCTGTCCATCCGGGCAACCAGCCGGATACGCTTCTTTTCCGCTTCCACGCGCCGGCGCATCTCCTCGAATCCGGCGTCCAGTTCATGGATGTTTGCCCAGAAATCATCCAGCGTCCCTTCAAAGTATTTTTCGGGAATAAACAGGTTGAGCTTGATGTCCTCCTGTTCCACCCTGTAACCGGCTTCGCGCGCCAGAATCACCAGCTTGCGAATGACGTCCTTTCCGCTCAGGTCGATACGCGGGTCGGGTTCGGCGTAGCGCGCTTCCTTCGCCATCCGGATAGCCATGCTCAGCGGGATTTCGGCGCTCAGCGTGTTGAAGATAAAATTGAGACTGCCCGACAGGACGGCCTCCAGACGCAGGATGTGGTCGCCGCTGTTAATCAGGTCGTTCATCGTGTTGATGATAGGCAGGCCGGCGCCGACGTTCGTCTCAAACAGATACTTGATGTCGCGCTGGCGGGCGATTTCCTTCAACGTTAAATAATTGCTGTATGCGGACGAGGCGGCAACCTTGTTGGCCGCCACGACGGAGATATTGTTTTTCAACAGTTCTTCGTAGATGCCGGCAATTTTTTCGCTGGCCGTGCAGTCCACAAAGACGGAGTTGAAGATGTTCATTTCCAGGATACCCTCGCACAGGTCCTGCGACGAACCGGGTTCGCCGTTGACGTCCAGTTCCCGGAGGATACCGTTCTCCAGGTTCAGCCCTTCGCGACAGAGGAGCCGCTTCTTCGAATTGGCCACGCCGACGACCCGCAGTTTCAGGCTGTTCTGTTCCATCAGCATGGCCTGCTGAATGCGAATCTGTTCCAGCAGTTTGCCGCCGACCGTTCCCACGCCGGCAATGAAGAGGTTCAGTACCTTATATTCCGACAGAAAAAAGGAATCATGGATGGAGTTCAGCGCTTTCCGCAGGTAGGCGCGTTTGATGACGAAGGAAATATTCGTTTCCGACGCGCCCTGCGCACAGGCAATTACGCTGATGCCCGCGCGTCCCAGTGTGCCGAACAGCTTGCCGGCGATGCCGGGCGTCCGTTTCATGTTTTCGCCGACAATCGCCACGGTAGCCAGGTCGCGTTCGGCCTCGACGTCGTTGATTTCGCCCAGCGAACGTTCCCGCGCAAATTCCTCGTTCAGCACGCTCACCGCCAGGCCGGCATCGGCATGGCAGACGGCAAACGTGGTATTGTTTTCCGAGCTGGCCTGCGAGACCATGAACACGCTGATGCCGTTTTTGGCCAGCGTTTTGAATATGCGGTAATTGACGCCAATCACGCCGACCATGCCCAGGCCCTGCACCGTAACCAGACAGGTGTCGTTGATGGACGAGATGCCCTTGATAATGGCCCTGCCTTTGGCGGGTTCCTCTTCGTATTCGCGGGAAATGTAGGTTCCGGGCGCATCCGGATTGAAGGTATTGCGTATGCGGATGGGGATATTCTTGTGATAAACCGGATAGATGGTAGGCGGATAAATCACCTTGGCGCCGAAATTGCACAGCTCCATGGCCTCCGTGAAAGACAGGCGGTCGATGACGTACGCCGAATTGATTACTTTCGGGTCGGCGGTCATGAATCCGTCCACATCCGTCCAGATTTCCAGCACGGAGGCGTTGAGCGCCGTAGCCAGAATGGAGGCCGTGTAGTCGGAGCCGCCGCGTCCCAGGTTGGTAATTTCGGCATTGTCGCGGCTCGACGCAATAAATCCGGGTACCAGGGCAATGGCGGGCAGTTGCCGGAAAGTTTCCCGAATCAGCCGGTTTGTCTGTGCGAAATC
This sequence comes from Tannerella sp., assembly GCA_031263835.1. Lineage (GTDB taxonomy): Bacteria > Bacteroidota > Bacteroidia > Bacteroidales > Tannerellaceae > Tannerella. The sequence goes on along the minus strand of JAISEZ010000107.1, from coordinate 4,373 downwards.
GACAATATGCCTGTTGAACTGCCGGACGGTTTTGATAAACTGTTGCGAGTCATACAGCACGGCGCCCTTGATGACGTGTGAGAGAATATAGGAGGAAAACCGTTCGCCATAGCTTACAATGACGTCGGACGTCTTATCCGACAGGTCTTTGATTAGATATACGCCCCGGAAGATATTTTCCAGTTCTTCAAAGACCGTCATGGCCTGTTTTTCCACTTCGGGACGCGCCGCCTCGGGGACAACGCCGGCAATGACCTCCTGATGGCGCCGGATAATTTCCGAAAGTTCATGCTGGTAAGTCGCATCGCCCACGGAAGCAATCCTCGAGGCATGCAGCAGTTTGTCCGTGATTCCCCCCAGTGCGGAAACGACCACCACGACCGGTTCATTAACCGCCTCCACGATTTGCTTTACATTCAAGATACTATCCGCGGAACCTACGGATGTTCCGCCGAATTTCAATACTTTCATCTGATGTTGTTTACTTAAGGAAATACTCCCTAACCTGATTCAGAGGGCAAAGATAAGCATATTTTCAAAGAATCAATGAGAGCGGGGTGCATTTCGACGCCTTCCACGGACGAAACGGAATACCCGCAACCGGTTCGGATTGCCTGTACGATGGACGAACCGGTCGTGAAGGGAGATCACTAACCACTAACCGTTAATCACTAATCACTAATCACTGTTCTTCGTCTTTTTCCCGAATTTCGACGCGCCGGATTTTGCCGCTGATGGTTTTAGGCAGTTCGCTCACGAACTCAATGATACGGGGATACTTGTAGGGTGCGGTGACCTGTTTCACGTGTTCCTGAATTTCCTTGACCAGCGCATCGCCGGCTTTGTCCGCGTAATCTTTGGCCAGCACAATCGTCGCCTTGACGACCTGTCCGCGAATCTCGTCCGGCATACCCGTGACGGCACATTCCACCACTGCCGGGTGCGTCATCAGCGCACTTTCGACCTCGAACGGGCCAATCCGGTAACCGGAACTTTTGATAACGTCGTCGGCGCGTCCCACGAACCAGTAGTATCCGTCTTCGTCGCGCCACGCCACATCGCCGGTGTAATAAATATCGTTGTCCCAGGCTTCGCGCGTGCGTTCCGGGTCGCGGTAGTAGGACTTGAACAGCCCCAGCGGTTTGCCGTTTTTCGTGTGAATCACGATTTGACCCTGTTCGCCGTCTTCGGCCCGGCTCCCGTCCGGACGCAACAAATCGACGTCGTACTGCGGATTGGGTAATCCCATGGAACCGGGCTTCGGTTCCGACCACGGCAGCGTGCAGATTGTCAGCGTCGTTTCCGTTTGTCCGAAACCTTCCATCAGTTTGATTCCCGTCAGTTTATGGAAGGCTTCAAAGACGGCCGGGTTCAGCGCTTCGCCCGCAATGGTGCAGTATTTCAGGGAAGAGAGGTCGTATCTGGTCAGGTCTTCGCGAATCAGGAAGCGGAAGATGGTGGGCGGCGCACACAGGGACGTAATCCGGTAATCCCGAATCATGCGGAGCATGTCGGAGGGCGTAAACTTTTCGTGGTCATACACAAAAATGGTCGCGCCGGCAATCCACTGCCCGTAGAGTTTTCCCCAGACGGCCTTGCCCCAGCCGGTGTCGGCGATGGTGAGGTGGAGGCTGTCCTGATGGAGGTTGTGCCAGAAACTGGCCGTCACGATGTGTCCCAGCGGATAGGTGTAGTCGTGAATGACCATTTTCGGGTTGCCGGAAGTTCCGGAGGTGAAATACATCAGCGACGTGTCGCCGTTCGTGTTCACGTGTGCGGGACGCACAAACGGTGCAGCCTCGCGAATGCCTTTGTGGAAATCGTCAAATCCCTCCGGCGTCAGCGGCCCGACGGATATCAGCCGCTTCACGGAAGGCGATTCGGGCAGCGAATCGGTGACGTGTTTGAGAATCTGTTCTTCGCCGACGCAGACAATCGCCTTGACGTCGGCGGCATTGGCGCGATAGACGATGTCTTTTTTTGTCAGCAGGTGCGTGGCGGGAATCACGACGGCGCCCAGCTTGTGGAGGGCGATGATGGAATACCAGAATTCGTAGCGGCGCTTGAGAATCAGCATCACCATGTCGCCCTTGCCGATTCCGAGCGACTGGAACCAGGAGGCTGTCCGGTCGGAATATTCCTTCATGTCGGCAAAGGTGAAATCAATGTGCTCTCCCCGGTCGTTCGTCCAGCAGAGCGCCCTTTTGCCGGGCGCTTCCGCTGCCCAGGCGTCCACTACGTCATAGCCGTAATTGAAATTTTCCGGCACGGTTATTTTAAAATTTGCGATAAAATCGGCTTGCGAATCAAACGATGTCTTCGTTAAAAATTTTTCCAGCATTCAGTTCCGTATTATTTGTCTGTTAGTTTATTCAAGTTCATTTTTTCCGGTCTTCCGCTTTCCTTCAACTTACATGATGACGGCAAGGAAAGTGACGGTTTGGCCGTCGAGCGCTTTCATGCCGTGCGGCAGTTCGGAATTGAAGTAAACACTGTCTCCTTCTTCCAGTATCAGGTCTTTCCCGTTGATACGGAAAAACAGCCGGCCGCTGATGACGTAATTGTATTCCTGTCCGGCGTGCGTATTCAGGTACATCGGCTCGCCGTCCGGCTTGGGATGTACCGTCACCAGAAACGGGTCGGCCCTGCGCTTCGAAAATCCGGCCGCCAGCGACTGGTACTTGTAGGCTTTCGTGCGTTCCACCGCGACGCCCCTGCCTGAGCGCGTCACGAAATAGGAACTCATTTTCGGCTCGTCGCCGAACATCAGTACGGTCAGTTCTATGCCGTAGGCCTGCGCAATCCGGTGCAGTACGCTGACGGAAATGTCAACGTTTCCGCTTTCGAGCAGCAGGTATTCATCCGCAGAGAGGTTGCATACGTTAGCCATTTCCTCTACACCGATTTCCAGTACGTCGCGCAGTCCGGTCAACCGCTCCGCAATTTGCTTGATTTGTTCGTTCATGAGTTTATTATTTCCGTCGGAATGTTTTCTTTCATCATTACCGACATGCTGTTTTCGACTAGTCTTTTCTGTTATCACACATAAAAGATTTTTTTAGGAATAGCAAAACTCTTGACAATAAGTTTTTGCCCCCAAGATATTTTTCTATATTCTCTATTACAATCTCAATCATCCACGTTCCGGTAACAATACCATTGTTTACCAACAGTTGAAAATTACCAAAGGGGGTGTGATGTACCTGATTGGCACCCATGCCAAAAACAGCACCACCAACAAGTTGATCTGCCTCGTCCTCGGTCATACCAGAATGAATGGCACGTAAACCTGCTAAAAGTTTTTCTGCAGCACGTCGTTTTGCCGCTTCCGTATCAGTAGCGTTTACCTTAAATCCCATTTTTTCTATTGATTTGTTAATATCGGAAATAAGTTCGCAGTCACTGACTTCTGCTAACATAGCGTTAAGTTTCGCGCCACATTTTGCACCTGAAATATTACCAAGTCCACGTATCGCAATTCGTCTAATGTAAGCAGATAATGACTCATCAGATGCAGCAGAAAGTAAAGCTTCTTCAGATCTTGGATCTCCGATGAATTCTAACGCACTAAGCATTTCTTCCACCATTTCTTTACGTTCTAAACATTCCAGTAATTGTGGAACAGCGGCAGAGCCGATTTTTCCTAAACCTTCGGATATACCGCGGATGGCAGAGTAGTCCTGCCCTTGTCGATATGATTTGTATCTTTCACGTAATGCGGCAAGCATAGGCTCAACAGTTTCCGGCAATTGCATGGTTCCCAATGCAATTGCAGTATATTTAACCACAGCATTATTTTTGTCACCATTTGAACCAATTGCTTCCAAAAGAAATGGCGCTGCTTTTGGCAGTCCAAGCGCAGCCAGTGCTTGAGCGGCAATAAAACGGACAGGAAACTCTTTATCATTCTTTAGAGCATTTACCAGTACATCAAAGGCTACTGGATCTTTCTGCCGTCCTAATTCCTCGGCAGCATCACGCCGTGCTTCCCAATTAAGTGAAGTACTAAGAGTTTTAATAAGCATTGAAACATCCATTTTAAAATCCCTGATTCGTGTCGGGCGCAACTTTTAAATTATTTGTTTTGAGTTTTCTTATCTCTTCGCCGTTTTCCTGTGCTTTTGTCAGGATTTCGACCAACCGTTTTTTTATTTTTGCCGGGTACGCTGGGTGGTCTTGCCGGCAGACGGTTTGCTCGTTACGCTTTTCCGGGTCGCGGACGCTTTTTTGACCGCGGCGGTTTTGGCCATCCCCCCGGGTATTTTTTTCGACTCTTCCTTCGGCTCGATTTCTTCCGCTTCCTCCTTTTCGGTTTCTTTCTTTTGAGGGTCAAACTCCGTAATGCCGACGCTCAACAGCGTGTTATACCAGAC
>JAISEZ010000102.1 GCA_031263835.1 Tannerella sp. | reverse complement strand
ATACTGCCTAGCTAGATACGCTCCCTCCGGGAGCAGCCGCACGGCGGCATCGCGCGAACCGTTATCGGGCTTTCAGCCCTTAAGTTGACGACATTGGGCGTAGCCTGTGAATAACGCCGAGATTTATCCCGGTGGACGGGAAAATGTATCTTCTTCCCTCCACTCCGGAGGAGTTACCCGCCTGCCGGAATGTTCAGTGAGGGCAACGCTTACGGCGTTCGGAAAGAGGCACACCGTTTTCACCGGGATAAATCCCGGCATTATTCACAGGCAACGCCGACGGCGGGATGCAACAATTTGGAATTGCACCCCTCCGTCGGCATTTCCTTTTTTCTTTTGCAAACTTTTTCTACCTTTGCCCCTCACATTTTTACAGAATATGGCTGACGACAAGAAAATTATTTTCTCCATGGTGGGTGTAAGCAAGGTCTTCCCGCCTCAGAAGCAGGTGTTGAAGAACATCTACCTTTCCTTTTTTTACGGCGCAAAAATCGGTATCATCGGACTGAACGGCTCCGGGAAGTCCACGCTGCTGAAAATCATCGCCGGAATAGAAAAGGACTATCAGGGCGAAGTCGTGTTTTCGCAGGGCTACAGCGTCGGGTACCTCGAACAGGATCCGAAGCTGGAGGCGGGAAAGACGGTCAGGGACATCGTGCAGGAAGGCGTACAGGACGTGGTTGATCTGCTGAAGGAGTTCGACCGGGTAAACGAACAGTTCGGCGACCCCGACGTGCTGGACAACCCCGACCGGATGGAAGCGCTGATGAACCGTCAGGCCGGGCTGCAGGACAGAATCGACGCGGCAGACGCATGGAATCTGGACAGCCGTCTCGAGCGCGCGATGGACGCACTGCGCTGTCCGCCCGAAGAGCAGTCCGTGGAGACCCTTTCCGGTGGCGAACGCCGGCGCGTGGCCCTCTGCCGCCTGCTGTTACAGCAGCCCGACGTCCTGCTGCTCGACGAACCGACCAACCACCTCGACGCCGAATCCATCGACTGGCTCGAACAGCATCTGCAACAGTATGCCGGCACGGTCATCTGCATCACGCACGACCGCTATTTCCTCGACCACGTGGCCGGATGGATTCTCGAGCTTGACCGCGGCGAGGGCATCCCCTGGAAGGGCAACTATTCGTCGTGGCTCGAACAGAAAACGCAGCGCATGGCGCAGGAAGAGAAGCAGGCCAGCAAGCGCCGCAGGACGCTCGAACGCGAACTGGAGTGGATTCGCATGGCGCCCAGGGCACGTCAGTCCAAAGGCAAAGCCCGTCTCAACTCGTACGAGACGCTGATGAACGAAGACCAGAAGGAACGCGAGGCGAAGCTCGAAATATTCATCCCCAACGGCCCCCGGCTGGGAAACAAAGTCATCGAAGCCCGGCAGGTGGCCAAGGCATTCGGGCGGAAGCTCCTGTTCGACAACCTCAGCTTCATGCTGCCCCCCAACGGCATCGTCGGCGTCATCGGCCCGAACGGTGCAGGGAAGACGACGCTTTTCCGGATGATCATGCAGCTCGAAGGCGTCGACCGGGGCGAGTTTGAAGTGGGCGAGACGGTGAAAATAGGCTATGCCGACCAGACGCATCGCGACATCGAGCCGGAGCGGACCGTCTATCAGGCCGTCTCGGGGGGAAGCGAGTTCATCCGCGTCGGCGGCCGCGAAATCAATGCCCGCGCCTACCTGTCGCGTTTCAACTTTGCCGGCGCCGATCAGGAGAAACGCTGCGGGACGCTCTCCGGCGGCGAACGCAACCGCCTCCATCTGGCCATCACGCTCAAGGCGGAAGCCAACGTGCTGCTGCTCGACGAGCCGACGAACGACATCGACGTCAATACGCTCCGCGCGCTCGAGGAAGGGCTGGAACGCTTTGCCGGATGTGCCGTCGTGATTTCGCACGACCGCTGGTTTCTCGACCGCATCTGCACGCATATCCTTGCCTTTGAGGGCGATTCCGAAGTGGTCTTCTACGAAGGCTCCTATTCCGAATACGAGGAGTATAAGCGCAGGCAGGCCGGATATGCCGGGCCGAAGCGCATCCGATACCGCAATCTGAACTGATTTTTTAAATATATAAATAGATGACAATCACGAAAAAGTTTTTAGGTACCGCCATACTGGCGTGCGTCCTCGGGGGCTGCGCGCAGACGGCGAAGGAATCATTATTCAACGGAAAAGACCTTTCGAACTGGAATTTTGTTGTGGAAGGCAATGTTGCGGCCGAACAGGTCTATTCGGTGCAGGACGGCGAGATCCTGATTCAGGGAACGCCGCTCGGATACATGTACACGAAGAAAAAGTATGGCAACTGCACGCTCGAGGCGGAATGGCGCTGGGTGGACGAGCCGTCGAACAGCGGGATTTTCCTGCTTATCGCCGATCCGGCCAACCCGTTCCCGAACGGCATCGAATGTCAGCTCCACGCCGGCGATGCGGGCGACTTCGTGTTGCTGGGCGGCTCGGAGATGGCTGAATATGTGCTGCCCGAGGGAATGGAGACACGTCCCAAATTCCCCGTCGTCAAAAAACGCGGCGAATCGAGCGAGAAGGCGGCGGGCGAATGGAACCGGGCGCGCATCATCCTCCTCGACGGACAAATCACAGTTTACATCAACGACGTACTGCAGAACGTCGGCACCTCTCCCGTGAAGGAGGGATACATCGGGCTGCAGAGCGAGGGCAAGCGGGTCGCATTCCGCAACATAAACATTTCAAATAAATAAAAGAGCAAATGTGAGAATGAGACAATGAGCAAATGCAGGAATGTGAAAATGAATTGGATCATTTTATTTGCACATTCTCTCATTTGCTCATTTGCTAATTCTCACATTTGCTCATTTTACAAAGTATCCGCTTTCGGTGATGGCGGCGTGCGCGGCAGAGGATTGCAGCCATTCGTACAGTTTGTACGCCATTGAATTCCGGTCCAGATCGGAACGGATGGCGACGTGCACTTCCGCAATGAACGGGTATGTCCCGTCGCTGACGGTTTCCTCGCCGGGGAAAACGCCGTTGACGGCGACTTTGGGCACTTCGCTGTCGGGCTTCCGGACAATCAGCTCCTTGTAGTTAAGAAAGGTATAACAGATCGCATCCCTGTCATTGATTACTTCGGAAAAGACCCACGCCATCGAACCGATCGCGCTTTCCGGAAAATCACCCGTTTCCAGCCCCTGCATGACCAGTTCGCGCATCACTTCCTCGCTACCCGAGTTGCGCGGACGGGTGAAGACTTTGATGTCCGCGTCGCGGCCGCCGACCTGTTTCCAGTTCGTCGTTTTACCCGTGTAGATGTCCTGCACCTGAGCGACAGTCAGCGATTTAACCGCGTTTTCCGGGTTAACGATAAAGACAAAGGCGTCACTTGCCACCGGCGTCTCAATCAGGGTAACGCCCAGTGCATCGGCATGTGCCTTTTCGTCGGGCGACATCGTCCGGTGCGTCAGGATAATGTCGGCATTGCCTTCTATGAGATTCGTGAATGCGCCGTGAGTCTGCGAAGTCATAATCCGTTGCCAGAAAAAATCCCTATGCGATCCGGGAATATGCTCATAGTCGGGGCGAATGATCCATTCGTCCACAAGCGGCTCCAGCCATGTATAGGGAACGTTCAGCAGTTTGCAGGCAATGATTATATTAAGGTGAGCGCATGAAGTCGAACCGTCCACACGCGGATAATTGTCGAACGTCAGGTCTTCGATCCGGGAAGACGCTTCACTGCCGACGAATGTTTTCGAGAGAATTTCCATCAGTTTGAATGTTCCCGGATGGATGACCGTTGGCAGGTTTTCATGTGGGGTAATCCATACCTTCAACCGGTATTCGTAGCCTTCTTCGTATTCAAATCCCTCTATGTCCCCCGGCAGCAGATAACGCATTTCGCCCGATTCCAGTTTAACTTCCATGCAATACTCTAAGAGAGAGGAAGTCGGACGGGCTACGGAGAGAACAAGCCGGGGAGACACGGTGACAGTTTCCATTCTCTCGCCGTCATTCTTCTCCTTATCGCACGAGACAACGGACAGCGTCGCAACTGAAAGCGTAAAAATGCAGACAGTCGCCATTGATAAAAATTTTAATCTCATCATAATTCATACAGTGTTAATATTTCACTTGACAAAGGTAATGCAAAAATTCAATCATTCAAAGATTCAAGGGTTTCCGGCGGGAATGACTGTTGAGGCAATGCACAAAACCATCCCGCGTGCAGTATAATTTGCTCATTCTCTCATTTGCTCATTCTTTTTTCAGGCTGAAGGAAATCCGCTTGCGTGCCGGGTCAACCTCCAGCACCCTGACTTCTACCTGCTGGTTCAGGCTGACGACTTCCAGCGGGTTGGAAACGTACCTGTCCGCCATCTGCGAGATGTGTACAAGCCCGTCCTGTTTCACCCCGACATCGACAAAACAGCCGAAATTGGTGATGTTGGTGACGATGCCCGGCAGTTTCATTCCCGGTTGCAGGTCTTCGGGACGGTGTACGTCGGGCGAAAATTCGAATACGCCGGCCTGTGTCCGCGGGTCGAGGCCGGGCCTGGCCAGTTCCTGCAGAATGTCGTTCAGCGTGGGGAGGCCCGCCGTTTCGGTGACATAGTTTTCCGGCCGAATCTGCCGTTGGAGGGATTCGTTTTTCAGCAGGTCGCCGACCGTGACATGCAGGTCGGACGCCATGCGTTCCACAAGGGGATAGCTTTCGGGATGGACGGCGCTGTTGTCCAGCGGATGCGCCGCGTCCGGAATACGCAGGAATCCGGCGCACTGTTCAAACGTTTTCGCGCCCATCCGGGGTACTTTTTTCAGCGCCGCGCGCGAGGGAAAGGCCCCGTTTTCGCGGCGGCAGTCGACGATGTTTTGCGCCAGTTGCGGCCCCAGTCCCGAGACACGGGTCAGGAGGTGTTTGCTGGCCGTGTTGACGTTGACGCCAATCCGGTTGACGCAGCTCTCCACCACCGCATCCAGGCTGTTCCTGAGTTTTGTCTGATCGACGTCGTGCTGGTACTGTCCGACGCCGATGGACTTGGGGTCAATCTTGACCAGTTCGGCCAGCGGATCCATCAGGCGGCGACCGATCGAGACCGCGCCGCGCACCGTCACATCGTAGTCGGGGAACTCCTCGCGGGCGACGGCCGAGGCCGAATAAATCGAGGCTCCGCTTTCGTTGACGATAAAGACCTGCAGGTTGCGGTCGAATGTCATGTGCCGGATGAAGCGTTCCGTTTCGCGGCCTGCCGTACCGTTGCCGATGGCTATCGCCTCGATCCGGTAGGCGTCAATCAGGGATGCAATCTTGTGCCGGGCTTTCGCCGCTTCGTTTTGCGGCGGATGGGGATAGACGGTTTCGTTGTGTTTCAGGTTGCCCTGCGCGTCGAGGCATACGACTTTGCAGCCGGTACGGAATCCGGGATCGATGGAGAGCACGTTCTTCTGTCCCAGCGGCGCGGCCAGCAGCAGCTGGCGGAGGTTGCCGGCAAAGACGCGGATGGATTCGTCGTCGGCCCGTTCCCTGGCCGCCGCCGCAAATTCCGTTTCGATGGACGGGCAGAGCAGCCGCCCGTATCCGTCCTCGACGGCCTCCTTCACCTGTTCCGCCGCCGCGGTGCGTCCCTTCACAAAGCATTTGTACAGCGATTCCAGCGCTTTCGATTCGTCCGGCTCGATACGGATGTTCAGATACCCTTCCTCCCTGCCGCGCAGCATGGCCAGCAGACGGTGCGGGGGACAGCGGCGCAGGGGTTCCGAAAAGGCAAAGTAATCGCGGTATTTTTCGCCCTCCGCTTCCTTCTTTTTGACGGACGCGCTCCGGATGACCGCTTCCCGGGCGAACAGGCGGCGGACAGCGTCGCGTGCCCGGAGGTCTTCGCTCACCTGTTCGGCGATGATGTCGCGCGCGCCCGACAGGGCGTCTTCGAGCGTCGGCACGGCGTCGCTCAGGTACTCCCGGGCGATGCCTGCCAGGTCGTCGTCCGCCTGTTTCATCAGCCGTATGGCCAGCGGTTCGAGGCCGCGTTCACGGGCTGTCGAGGCGCGGGTTTTGCGTTTGGGTTTGTAGGGAAGATACAGATCCTCCAGTTCCGTCAGGGTTTCCGCGGCTTCAATCGCGCGTTTCAGCGCGTCCGTCAGTTTGCCCTGTTCGTCGATCGACCGCAGGACGGTCTCCCGGCGTTTGTCGAGTTCGAGCAGCTTCCCGTAACGTTCCCTGACGGACGCAATCTGTACTTCGTCCAGGCTGCCGGTCGCCTCCTTCCGGTAGCGGCTGACAAAGGGCACGGTTGCGCCGCCGAGCAGCAGTTCCAGCGTGTTGCGCACCTGCCATTCCTTCAGGTTCGACTCTCTGCAGATGATATGAATAGCTTGTTCCTTCATGTTCGGATAAATCTATGAGGGTGCAAAATAACGCAAATTTGGGGAAAGAGACAAATGCGAAGGAGGGCAGAGTACATTTCAATTTGTCGCACCCACGCCGTAGGCGTAGCCTGTGAATAACCCCCGGATTTATCCGGGGGTGACGGTGCGCCGCTCTCCGAACGCCGTCAGGCGTTGCCCTCACGGAGCATTCCGGCAGGCGGGTAACTCCTCCGGAGTTAAGAGAAGGAGATGCATTTTCCCGCCCACCGGGATAAATCCCAGTCGTGGTCGGAAGATTTTAATTCACAAAGATTCAGTAATTTGCCATATTTTCAAGTAGCAAATTTCACTTCGAATGGCCCGCCTCCGGGTGTTCTGTTGCGGTGGCCTGTAAGGCGGACAGCCGGGTACATGCTGTCAGGCCTGTTTGATAGCCATACGCTGTAGCGGATACGGCCAAAAAACTTCTTTTTTAAACTTTATGCGCCTCCATGT
>JAISEZ010000078.1 GCA_031263835.1 Tannerella sp. | reverse complement strand
CCATAATCATCAATACATTCATGTAGAGGAAGAAAAAGACCGCAGGCGGATACCGGTTTTTACATCCGTGAGAGGTCAAACAGACAGAAAGGTTTAATTTTAAAAGATAATTGTATGCCTATTAATTTCAAATGGAAAGACGTGCTTCACCGCATCCCCGTCAAGTTTGTTCCGGCCTTCCTGCCGAAGGCCCGAAAAAACTATTTCGCCCGCTCCGTACTGCAAACGCCGCTGGACATTCACGACATCGCCTCGAAAGCCCAGAGCTACAACATCCTGACCTCGCCCAGCGTGATTGAACAGGGCCTGACGGACGGGCTGCTGCTGATCGGCTACCTGGTGGCCGACGGCTACAAGATTCGCACCGACGTGATGCGCCTCTCCATCCGCCTCCCCGGCGAGTATGACGGTACGGAAACGCACCTGCCCCCCGGCGTGTATCCCGAGGTACGGATAAGGGTAGCTCCCGCGCTGCGCGACTACATCCGCGACAGCGTGCAGGTGGTTTTCGACGGCGTGGACGAGTCGAAAGGCATTATCGGCCGGGTAAAGGACGAAGTCACCGGCAAGACGGACGAAATCATCACGATTGACAACCTGATCACCGTACACGGCTACGGCCTGAAAATCAGCAGCGACAAAGCGCACGCGGCACAGGCCGGCGCGTTCCTGGTGGACGAAAACCGGGTGGAAACGCGCGTCAAGGCCATTGCCGGCAACGAGCCGCGCAAGCTCAAGCTGCTTACCCCGGTCAATCTGACCCCCGGCGCAGCCTATACGCTGCTGATCCGCACCCAGAGTCCGGTGAAGAGCAGTACCGGTTTTCTGAAAGACCTGCGGGAGGTGTGCAGCGAGTTTGCCCTGACGGCTCAGTAACCCCGGAAATCCCTGTTTCCGTTATTTTCCTGAGGAAAGAAAATGAACCGCTGTTCCGGTTTCTCATATACTGCATTGGAATTGCCTGCAATTATGCGTTGGAATTGCCGGCAATTCCAGCGCATAATTGTTGGCAATTCCAATAGCAAAAATTCTCTACAATTATAGGGCATAATTGCCGGCAATTCTAATACATAATTGCCGGCAATTCCAATAGCAAAAATTCTCTGCAATTATAGTGCATAATTACCGGCAATTCCAATGCATAATTGTAGGCAATTCCAATGTGGAATTATCAATGCATCCGTTCAGTAGTTAGTAGTTAGTAGACAGTAGTTAGTAGGGGGCAGTTGGCGGAAAGACTGCTATCTACTAACTACTATCTACTACCTGAACATTTTCTCGGGCGGGACAATCCGGCTGGAGATGTCCGGCCCTTCGTAATAGAGTGTGATTTCGCCGCCGCCGCCCTGCCTGAAGTATTCCAGACGGACAGGGTGCAGGCCGGCTTTCAGTTCAATCTTGCCGGTGGCGACGCTTTTGCCCGTACCGCTGCCGTTCGCCACCAGTTCGCGACCGATATACAGTTTGCCGCCGTCTTCCGAATGTAACCGGAAGATATACACCCCGTCTTCGTCAATCCGGAGGTTTCCGGTGAAGGTCATGGCGTAGTTGTGCCCGTAGCGGCTGCGCAGGGCTTGCAGGTCGGGACTGCCGTGTAGCGAAAACTCGTAGCATACGCCCTCGCCTGCCGGCTGCAGCGTCCGGAAGTCCGGCATTTCCTTCATCTCCGGCTGCTGATATATCCTGAAGTTCAGGCCATGTCCGGCTTTGGTGTCGGCCACGCGGTAATACGCCGTCACGTTCGGGCTTTCCCCCTTTTCGGAGAACAGGCGGGCGTTGATCACCGCAGACCGGTCGAGCGTAAAGGGCGCGGTGTAGACTTCGGAGCCGTCGCGCACGGGTATGCTGCCGTCCGTCGTGTAGCGGATAACGCCTTCCGCGCCGGCCGGCAGCGCGATGTTCACTTCCGCAGGCCGGTCAATAAACAGCCCTCCGTGGGGACGGTCTTCCACCGGGAAAACCGGCGGGGGGAGCAACTCGGGGCCGTTCCACCGGTTGGCCGGCTCGTCGAACCCGGCAAAGGCGGCTTTCGTCGGCCGGCCCGTCCATTCGTAGGGGATGTCAAGTCCCAGCGCGAAAGCGACGCTGGCCGCCATGTCAAACACATACATTTGCTGCCGGATGGCGTAATCCCTTTTGACGCCGGCGCCGCTGAAGATGACCGGCACGGTCACTTCCTCCCATGCCGCGTCGCCGTGTCCGCGGTAGATGCCGCCGTGGTCGGAGACAATCATGACCAGCGTGCGGCCGGCGATGCCGGCGTCGCGAATGGCGTCCACGATGAGGCGCACCTGCGCGTCGGCGTCTTCAATGCTCCGGAGATACCCGGGCGACATGTGGCCGTCGCGGTGTCCGTGGCCGTCGACCTCGTCCAGATGAACGAACAGGAAGTTCGGCCGTTTCTCCCGGATGTATTCGGCCGAGCGGACGGCCGTTTCCATGGCGGAGGGTTTGGTTTCGTGGACGTTCAGCAGTTCGGGTTCGAACATCAGCCCGACAGCCCACCACTCATAAATGGCGCCGATTTCCGCGTCGGGACGCTGGTCGCGCATCACCCGGAAGATATTCGGGAAGCGGAAGTTCTCCGTCATCACGACCGGCGCCAGGTCTAAATTGCGCATGTATGAACTCCCGTCCCAGTGCCAGATGGCCGGCCCCGAAACCTCCGGCCCGGCGCCGTAGAACATCGTGTTCCAGTTGGGCGTACTCGTGCTTGGCGCCACCGTCCGCACCGTGTAGCTGACCGCTCCGTTGCGGATCAGGCTGTCCATACAGGGCGTGTTCGCCGTCCTCAGTCCCTGCACACTCATGGCGTCGATGCCGATGACCACCACATGCTCAATCCCCCGCGGATGCCTGTTCGCCTCCCCGCACCCCGCAATCAACAGGCTCATTAGCCCGATAAATATACAATTACGCATTTGCTTTCTTTTACATTCAACATGAAGCAACAAAGATAGGATTTTTTAGTGATTAGTGGTTAGTGATTAGTGGTTAGTGATTAATGGTTAGTGATGAGGGGTACCTTTCCGGACGGCTTTGCTTCCTGCCTCGCAACTCCTCGCAGGGATATTTTATTTAATAATGCGAATCAGCATTAATACTGAATTTTTAAAACACGGAGACACAGAAAACACGGAAACGGTTCTCCGGCGGAACGCCGTGTTTTCTCCGAGATTCTCCACGCAGGACAACAGGTTGCATGGAGGCCACAGAGACGGAACTTCGTTCCGCTGAACAGCGAATCTCCGTGTGCTCCGAAAATGAGCCAATGTGAGAATGGGCGAATATGAGAATGAACCGGCTCACTGGCATATTTGATCATTCTTACATTTTTCTCCGTGTTTATGCACAAAACCATGTCGCGCGCAGTATTATGTGATTTGCGCGGGATAATCAAGTGCATTGTTCAAAACCGGTATCCCATGCCTACGGTGATAATTCTGTTGATCACGGAAGCATTATCTTTTCCGGCGTCCAGCTGGTCTTTCAGGCCAAGCTGCAGTCCTGCATTAATTTGTATGCCCTTGCCGAATTCGTAGCCGAGCATGGCGCAGATACCGTAATCCCAGCGATTCATCAGGGCGTGTCCGTCCGTTTTTGCATACAGCGCCGTTTTTGTATTTTTTATGCGGGCATTAAAACCGAATCCCGTATAGGCGCCAAGTCCAAAATACCATATACCGCCATCCATATACTCCCGCCTGACCAGGTAAACCGGAAAGCTCATGCCCCATTGCTGGAAATTATCGTCCCTGCCGCCGTATCGAAGCCCCGAATTTCTGAAGAAAAACATCGCTTCCGGCTGAATGGCAAATTCATCCGTTAATTCAATATCCAGAAAACCGCCCAGATTGGGAGCGGCTTTCATGCTGCTTACGTAACCGTCCATATCGTACAGCCAGAACAGATGTATATTGGCTTCCATTTTCAACCCGCCCGAAACGGACGCCTGCGCGTTTATCCTGAACAGACCGATTACTGTCAGCATGGATAGAAACAGGAACGTCCTGCCTGTCCGTTTACGCTGATTCGTTATGACCCTTTGCTTCATGCTTCACTTTTTTATCCCGTTTTCCGTTATCGGAAACAAAAGTACAGGCGGAAATCCGGCCCTGCAAGGTCAAAAGGTTGCAAGAGTTGGGTTATAATTCGCTTTTATACTGCGCACGGCATGGTAAAAAAAATGAGCAAATGAGACAATGAGACAATGTGAAAATGAATTGTCTCATTGACATATTTGCTCATTGTCACATTCTCACATTGTCCTGGTGTATTTGATTTCGCCCTCCGGAAGAACCGTTTTTTCCCAGCCGGCAACAAAGTCCGGCAGGGACGCCTGATAGCCCGGCATAAATTCAACCGTTGCGGAGTCAAAGCTGCATGCCACCCTGTTTTCGTCGGCAAACCTGAAAAATTCGGCTTCGGCGGCCCATTTCCCGAAAATTTCCGGCGAATCATGAAGGCTGACAGCGCCGCGGATGCGAATCCATCCGCCTTTGCCTGCCGCGGAAAGCTCTGCCAGCGGGTTCTTCTCCAGCTGTTTGTAGAGGTCTTTCAGCTTGCTGGTGTAAAAACTCAGTTTGCCGTTTACGTTCCGGGCAAAGTTCATGGGACGCACTTTTGCCTGACTGCCGTCGGAAGTGGCCAGGTAAAAGACTCCGCAGGCGTCCAGAAATTCTAAAATCTTATCCATATCGTTTCCTATCAAAATTAACGCCTCAAAGGTAAGGGATTTTATCCGGACCGGCTGTTTCATAAATACGCCATGTTTTTTCAAAACCGGAATTGCGCTATCTTTGCAGTCGTTTGATACTTGATTTTGTTTTCAAAAATTATGGAGAATCATTTTCATCTGCGGGATACGCATTACTGTTACGGGGAATCGAATCTGCGCGATTTTGGAAATTTGCCCTGCCGCATGGACGGCGGCATGGTGCTTCTTTGCGTCGGCGGAACGGCGGTTATACAGGTCGGTCTGCTTGAAAGCAGCCTTGCGAAAAACAGGGAAACCGTCATCCTGCCCGGTACTGTTTTCCGGATTCTGGAAACGTCGGAAGATTTTTTTTGTAAAATGTTCGTATTCTCGAAGGAGATATACGGACAGGCTGTATTGCGGCCGGGAATTTCCCTTTCCGGCTACCTGATTAGCTCGCCGTTTTATCAGCTCCCCGAAGGCAGCGATTTTCTTAAAAACGCCGGACTGTACATGGAAATGGCGGAACTGGTACACAGGGAAAGGCATAATGAATTTATCCGGCTTATGCAGTGCAATTTCGTGCAGAACTATTTCCTGTATCTGTATGACAAATGCCTGTCGGTCTCCGGACAGGCCGAAAAACAGTATACCGGGAAACAGAAACACTTTTATGCTTTTCTGTCCCTGCTCGACAGACATATCAAAACGGAAAGGAAGGTAGCGTTTTACGCCGAAAAGTTATTCATCACATCCAGGTATTTAGGTAAAATCACTGCTGAAAACACCCTCGGCGAATCTCCCAAAGAATTGATAGACAGGCGGCTTGTGCTGGAAATAAAAGTACTGTTGCAGTGCGTCGAACGGTCCATACAGCAGATTGCCGACGGCTTGAATTTTCCCGACCAGTCCTATTTAAGCCGTTATTTCAAACATCATACGGGCATTTCTCCGTCCGAATATCGGAATGAAATTATACTTTGCGCGGCATGGTTTTGTGTATGGTTATAAAATTCAAAGATTCAAAGATTCAATCATTCAATCATTCAAAGATTCAAGGGCGAGCGGCAGGAATGACTGTTGGGTCAATGCACAAAACCATCCCGCGTGAAGTATAAAACGTTTGACAATTATTTTCTTTTCAACACCATAATATAATCCTGTTCGTTTTCCCGCACAATTTCAAAGCCGAATTCTCTGTACATTTTGACAGCATAATTTCGCTTATCCACGCTCAATGAAATTTGTTTATATCTAAGACCTTGCGTTAACGATAAATCAATCAGATTATTCATTAATCCCCGCCCTATTCCCATATTACGGTATTCCTTGAAAACCGCGATGGCTAACTCGGGCGTTTCGGAATCAATATGGCCGAAGCCTTTGGGTTCGCCGTCCAGAATACGCAGCCACGCGCCGCCGACTGTTTTTCCGTTTAATTCGGCAAACAGACAGAAATCACCCCGTTTTTTCCCGAAATCACAAACATAATGGTCTATTTCGGGCTTTTTGATAATGTCGCGGGGAAGCGGTTCCGCGCCTTCGGGCTGAAAAATGGCTTCGTAGAGCAAACCTTCCAATAGAGAAATGTCCTCTTGATGGAAAAAACGATGGTACACATTCGACCTCCATCGGCTTTTAAACCTGCTGTAATAATGCAAATCTATCACTTTCCCGTTTTTTATCGCCGCCTGTTTCAGGACGCCTTCACACTCGAAACCGGCTTTCTGCAACACCCGTTGCGAGGCGATATTGAAACCGAAAACAGGGGCATAAATCTTCTTTAATTCGGGAAAATGAAGAAAGGCGTAAGAAACCATTTCTTTGACAACGCCGGTCATGATGCCCCGGTTCCAATAGTTTTCGCCCAACCAGTAACCGATTTCGGCGCAGATTCGTTCCACATCGGTTTGTAACACAATCCCGGTGCCGCCAACAGCTTTCCCCTCAATTACAATTGCCATTTCAGTGGCTGG
>JAISEZ010000235.1 GCA_031263835.1 Tannerella sp. | reverse complement strand
GCCGTCAGGTCCCAGCTCATCCGTCCGTCGGGGTCGCCTTCCGCAAAGCACAGTTCATACGCATCCTTGACGGGACTGTCTTTCACCGGCGACTGCACCAGCTGCCTGCCGGTGAGAATCACGTTTCCGATTTCAAAGCCGCTCAGGACGATTTCCGTCGGCCAGCCCTCCATCACGGCGATGGAAGCCGGCGCGTCGCAAAGCACGTTAAATTCCCTTCCCTCCGGAAACAAACCGGCCATCGAAACAAGGCGCTTCACCTTCCTTTCGACCAGTTCCCTCCCCGTGAACGGGCTGTATTCATCCGCGCCGGAAAGCAGCAAATCCTTCAGGTTCGTGAAAAAGCCCGCCGTACAAATCACCACGCTGTTGTCGGGTTGCCGGCCCAGTATCTGCCGGTACACTTTTACGGCATCCGGCGCGTCGGACGTTTTTGCCGTCCGGTGCGGGTACTTTTCCGGCAGGACGTCTGTCCATTTCACGCGGTGCCCCGCGGTAAGCGACACGCCGCCTTCGCTCTTCGGCGCGCCCGAGGGCAGGTCGGGACGTCCGAAATACGTGTTTATCACTTCGATACAGGGGACGACCCGCTCGTCTTTGTTGGACGACACGACGGCAAGGAGTTTGACCTGTCCGCTGTCGGCCAGGGCATGGAGCAGCGCCAGTGCGCCGACGTCGTCGTAGTCAGGCCCCAGGTCGGTATCGAAAATCAGACTGACCGGCTTCGAACCGCAGGAGGTAAACAGGCACACAATGGCCATCAGGACAGCTGTCCATTTCGTTTTCATTTTCATATCGGGAGAGGTTTGATGTGAATCGGTAGTTAGTAGTTAGTAGATAGTAGTTAGTAGAATGGCAGCAGGCGGGTTTTATGTATGAAACCGTGATTTTATTCTACTGACTACTGACTACTAACTACTAACTACTTATTCTCATTGATGAGTCACTGTTACGGGTTTATCGTCATACACCAGCGCGTCGCCGAAATCGACGGACACGCTTTTCTCCGGATTCAGCCACTTGAACGTGACCGTATGGCGTCCCCCGGGCAGCTGATATTTCCAGAACAGCTCGTTCCGGCGCGTGAGGCTGGAAACCGGCAGGAAAGCGGTTTCAATCGAATCTCCGTCAATAGACATTTCGACCTGCGCTTCGTAGCCGGCTTTGCCGCCCCGCACACTGCCCCTGAAGACGATGCCGATGCCTTCGAACACAATGGAATCAATGGCCGCAAGAGGCTTGTGCACCTGAATGCGTCCGGCGGGATAATGTCCTTCGAATCCCTTCTCGTAACGCACGGCCACCGGCTGCTGGCAGGCAATCACGACTTCCCCGTCTTCGACCCTCCCGCCGTTCCGCCGAATCTGCTGCAGTGCATGGTCATAACTCATCCGGTACGCCCTGTTCAGCGAAATATCCGTCCAGGCGAAAGGCATGTCTTCGATTTCCTTCACGTTGTCCAGCCAGTAATCCGGTATCCGGCCGTAGCCCTTGACGGCGCCCAGGATTCCGCCCGCCGTAGCCGGGTTGCAGTCGGAATCCTGTCCGCACCGGGTGGCAATATCAATCGTTTTGGCGAAATCGCCCTCGCCATACAGCAGGCCAATCAGCACGTAGGCGCTGTTGATGACCGCGTCGATGTTGAAGGGCGAAAACACGCCATCCGGACATCCGACGTCCTGACTCCACTTGCGTTCACATTCGAACCACGTCTGTTTCCAGTCATACGGATAAAGCCGGTGCCAGCGGATAATGTCGGCCATGCATTTGTAATACGTACTTTCTTCGGGAACGGTTCTCAGCGCCTCCGACACGATAAACTTTATGTCGCTCGACACGAAAGCCAGCGCATACATCGCGCCGACATACACGCCGCCATACCACCCGTCGCCATAATTCATGATATGTCCGATTCTGTCCGAGATTTCAGACGCCGTGTTCACCATTCCCGGCGACATGATGCCGGCATAGTCGGCCTCAATCTGGTAGTCGATATCGTCGGCGTGGGGATTGTTCAGCCAGTGTCCGGAGGCGGGCGGCGGAATGCCGTGCAGGATATTGTACCGGGCCGACTGGTTGGCGTGCCAGAGCATATACCCGGCCGTGGCAAAGGCGGAGGCAAACGAGTCGACCGGCGCATCCGGCCCCAGACGCTCGAACACGTCCACAAACGTCAGGTCCATGTAGATGTCGTCATAAAGTCCGGGCGAGTTTTCCATCCACGAGCGGATATACCCCTCCGGCCATTCAATGGGGACATAATTCTGAATCATGGCGCCCTGATAGCGAAATTCGGTAGGGCCGCCGTACGTACAGCCGATGACCTGACCGGCCCAGGCGCCTTTAATCTTGTCCATCAGCGTTTCCCGGGAGAGCGTAACCGTTTCGGGAAGGGTTTTTGAGCGTTTTTCGGGCGTCGGCGACGAACAGGAAACTCCTCCGGCGACGAACGCAAACAGTGCAATGAAATGCATAATAAACTTCTTCATAACGTAATAATATATGTCTGTGATTAATGGAATTCATTCTACGCGGGCAAATATACAAAGTTTATTTGCTTTCCCGCACTTTTATGCATGGAAAATAATTAGTGATTAGTGATTAACGGTTAGTGGTTAGTGGTTAGTATCGGATCATCCGTGTGCTACGCCGACAGGCGTAACCTGTGAATAGCCCCCGGATTTATCCGGGGGTGACGGTGCGCCTCTCTCTCAACGCTGTAGGCGTTGCCCTTACCGAGCATTCCGGCAGGCGGGTAACTCCTCCGGAGTGATGGGAACAGGATACATTTTCCCGCCCACCGGGATAAATTCCGGCGTTATTCACAGGTTACGCCTACGGCGTAATGCGACAAATCACTCGTTCGGCAACCTCACCTTGAACTGATAGGCTCCGGAACCGATTTCCTCCGTTTCGTTATTTGGAAGGATGACGGTTGCCGTCGTGTTTGGCGGAATTTTTACGTCCAGCAGGAAGTGGCCGTTTTCGATTTTCCACGACGAGGCAATCTCGCCGCGGATGGAGTTGTACGAACCTTTCGCCCACGTCAGCGTACCGCCCGGACGGGGATGAATCGTGACATGCTCGTATCCCGGACGGTTGATGTCGGGCTGGATGCCGAGAAGGTGACGGTACATCCATTCGACAATCGACCCGAATGCGAAATGGTCGAACGAATTCATGCCTGACTTCTGGATGCCCCGCCCTTTTACGTAGGCGTCCCAGCGTTCCCATACGGTCGTGGCGCCCTGGTTCACTAGATAGAGCCAGGACGGGAAACGTTCGGATTCAAGCAGGCGGAAGGCAATGTCCGCACGTCCGCGGACGACCAGTTCTTCCATCAGCATGGGCGTGGTGATGAAGCCGGTCGAGAGGCGGCCGCCGTACTCCCCGATGCAGGCCAGCATACGGGCAAACGCCGCGTCGCGCAGGTCGGCGGGCAACAGGTCATAGTGCAGCGCCAGCGCGTAGGCTGCCTGCGAATCGCC
>JAISEZ010000184.1 GCA_031263835.1 Tannerella sp. | reverse complement strand
TAAGTAAAAGCTGTTCTTTTTCATTTTCAAAATTGTTTTTTTATTTCGAGTGTATAGGAGTACAAAAATAAACATTTAAACGGATAAACCTGCGTCCCGGCTCCGGTATGCCGGCGTATAACTGCGAAAGAGAGTCGCATTGCGACTCCCGCATTTGCGGTAAACGGAATACAGACTTGATTGCGATTTCCGCATTTGCGGGAAACGGAATACAGACATACTTCCGATTTCCGCATTTGCGGGAGATGGAATCATGACGGCATTGCGACCGGAATCTTCCGCTTTTTTTAAACCTTCATCCTCATTCCGGGGAAAACGTCTGAATCGCTTTGAAAGGAACGGGTCATCCGCCCTCCGTGTATGTCGACAGGCGTAACCTGTGAAATAACCCCCGGAAATCCGGGAGTTATTCACAGAAAACGCCTCCGGCGCTATACGGTACGGCTCTTTGAAATCACCTGCGGAGGTTACCATCCGGAATTCTGCCAGTTGAGGCCGGTGAAGGCGTTCATCTTGGAGACTTCGTCCTGCCGGATCGGATAGAGGAGGTACCTGTCGGCGTTTGTGGGCCGGGTCGCCAGCTTGATGCGCGTATAGGTATAATTGCCGTCCTCATTTTTTGTGATGCGCATGCCGGTGACGAATCCATCGGTCTCGTGGAGGATTTTCCAGCGGCGTACGTCGAAGAAACGGTGCTCCTCGAAAGCCAGTTCCACCCGCCGTTCGTTGCGGTAACGCTTTTCAAACGCTTCCTTTGACAGTCCGGCGGGCAGGGGGGGCATCCCGGCGCGGGCGCGGACGGCGTTCACCGCTTCGCACGCCGACATGGCAGCGCCGCCAACCGTGGAGGATACCGGCGCATCGGGGCCGGAAGCCTGAGCGGCCGCTTCGGCAAAGTTCAGGTACAGCTCGCCCAGGCGGAAGATTTTCATCAGTCCGTCGGCATCGACGTTGGCGTTTGAGCGGTAGTTGTTGAATTTGCGCATGTAGTAGCCCGTGCGTGTGTAGCGGACGTCCGTGAGGCGATCCGACAGTTCGCAGTTGCCTCCGATGTACGTTTCCACCGGGGTCGGCGGCGACGGCGGCGTGTAACATTCTACCTGGAAGTTGCGGAGCGTGATCGTATAACCCGCGTTGCCGGTGACGTCAAAGCGGAAGAAATGTTCCTCCGGCGACCGTCCGCCGTCGTTGTTGACGCCGAAACCGAACCGGCTGATGCCGTCTTCGAGGTCAAACTCAAACCGCGTCCATTCGGAAGCCGCCGGGATGGGAATGTTCGCGCCGGATTCGACGCCTCCCTGCGGCCCGCCGGACACGCAGTAGAAGAACTCGGAGTCGCCAATCGAGGTCGCGCTCTTATATTCGAACGTAACGACCCGTCTGGCGTCCGAAGTCAGCGGCTTTCCGAGCGTGGTCGTAAAAATCCAGGGGTCTCCGCCGGTCGTTTCCAGCGTCACTTCATCGCCGTTTTGCGTCACGGTGATGTTATTAATCGTGGAAGTGAACGCTAACGGATAAATGGTCTTCTCAATCCTCCCGGAAGTCAGCGACCGCGGCGATTCATTATAATAAACGGACGCATAGAAGCGCGGATCGCGGTTGACGTACGGATGATCCGGGTCATAGCCCGAAGCCGGGTTTATGAGCGGCTGCAGGTGATCCGCATCGGAATAGCCGAGAATCGCCGGTTCTCCGTTGGCCATTTCGTAGCTGTCCACCAGTTCCTGCGAGGGGCAGGGGCCGGCTTTTGCCATGCCTTCGGTAATGGGCGTCCCGGCGTTTCGCCAGACATTGGTTCGCCAGGTGGTCGTTTCGAAGATTGTTTCCCGGTCGGCCGAGCGGCTGGGGTCGGAACGCTGGATGAAATAGTAGGCGTACGGATTCTGCGCCACGTCTTCCGCCACCGGGGTGTCATAGAGCCGGTAGCCGTGCGCCAGGCAGCGATCCAGCGCTTCCCTGGTAATGGCGGCGGCCCGTTCCCACGTATATTTGCCGCTTCCCGTGTTCCACAGGGGACTGGCGGCGTACAGGGCGGTCTGCGACTTGACGGCGCAGGCGAAACCGCGGGGGATCTTGCCCCGTTCCGTATCGTCGATCGACCAGCGGAAGCCGATGGCCTGTCCCTCGTTTTCGGGCGTCGCCAGCGCCGCGTCACATTCGGCCAGGATGAAATCGGCTACGTCCTCGAACGAAGCCCGCTGATCGCCGGTGAAATCGTGGTCGACTTCGTAGGGCGAATCAATCAGCGGCACGCCGCCGTAACGCCTGATCAGCTGCAAATAGAAATAGGCCCGCGCGACCCGGATCTCGGCGATCCAGCCGTTCTTTTCCGTCTCGTTGAAATCGTAAGTCGCCACTTCGGGGTCGGTAATGCATGCCAGGAAGGTATTGCATCGCCGGATGGCCTGGAAGTAATGATTCCACGGATCCTGATAACCTTCCGTCAGCGGGTTGTGCGTGGACGAAGTGATGCCGGTATACCAGTCGAACACGGCGCCGCTGACGCCGTCGCTGGCGTCATGCGCCTCGTCGCAGAAGGAGGCCAGCGGGGTGGTCTGGTTCTGATACGTAAAACCGACCTGCGGAATGGCTGCAATGCAGCTGTTGTAATAATTCCGGGTGCGGTGATAGGTATTGAAAATATCGTTCAGGGTGACGCGCCCGTCCGAAGGCATGTCCAGGTTCGCACACGCGCCCAGCCCGCAGAGGAGCGCCCCGAAACCAAGTATATTAAAAATTATCTTTTTCATCTCTTTATGTTTTAAAAGTTGAGGCTTATACCGATGTTGTATACGCGGCAGGGTTGAAAGGCGCCCGCCGTTCCGGTTTCCGGGTCGATGTGTCCGGATCGCATCCGGTCGACGGTAAACAGGTTCTGTGCATTGAAGGCGATCCTGATTTTTTCCGAGGCGATTTTGCGGGAGACGCTTGCCGGCAAAGTCCAGGCAAGTTCCAGGTTCCGCAGGCGCAGGTAAGACGCATCCATCACAAAGAAACTGTTGGCCACATGGTTCGTGGAGGTCACCAGCGAGAGGGCGGGGTAGGAGATCTTCTCCCCGGCGGCATAGCGTTCCGGCGTCCAGGCGTTCCGGTGAATGTCGCTGAACACGCCTTGGGCCGTATTTTCATACGCTCCGACGCCGGAAACCGTCACCGACGCCTGCGCCGTCCCCTGGAACAGGAGGCTCAATTCAACGCCTTTGTACGTCAAACCGGCATTCAGGTTGTAATACAGCTGCGGAATGCGGCTGTATCCGATCGGAGCCTGATCCTTCTCGTCGATCACGCCGTCGCTGTTCAGATCCTGATAGATGAAATCGCCGACGCGGGGCGTGCCGAAAGCATACGTCAGGTTGCGGGCGGCCTTCTCCGCTTCGGAGTTGAACATCCCGTTTCCGTTGCTGTAGTCGATCAGGTAGCCCCACTGCTGCTGGATGCGGAAGCCTTCCGTCCGGTAGGGATAGGCGTAGTCGTCTCCGGCGGCCGCTTCGTTGATTTTAAACACGGTGTTCCGGTTCCGGTGGACGCCGGCGCCTGCATACACTTCCAGGTTTTCACTTACCGGTTTCCGATAGAGCAGCGACGCCTCGAAACCTTTGTTTTCCATTCGTCCGTTGTTGAGCTTGGGATAATTGTTCAGCGCAATGCCCTGGTAGTAGGGGATCGTCCCGGCGCTGTTCACCAGCATGTTGTCGCATTTGTTGATAAAGTACTCAAACTGCACGGTGAAAGCGTCCAGCAATCCGGCCTCTATTCCATAGTTCTGCTTTTTGATTTTCTCGGCGGACAGGCTCGGATTGCCTTTCAGCCCTTCGTTGCCGGCCGTGTCGTAATAATCCAGGTACATGAAACGGGTATCCCCCAGCTGGTCGTTGGCGTTGATGCCGTAAGACGCGCGCAGCTTCAGGAACGTCAGCAGGTCATTTCCGGACAGGAATCCTTCCCTGGAGGCCACCCATGCCGCCGAAACAGCCGGCGTGGCAATGTAGCGGTGGTCGGGATGGAACTGTTCGGAGCCGGAATAGCCGAGGTCGCCTTTCAGGAAATACCGGTCCCGGTAGCCGTACAGGGCGGTGATCCCCATGCTTTCGCGCTTGTAGGGCAGGATGCCGGCGCCGGAGGACAGTTCCTTTTCCTGCTGGAGATAGAAGATATACGCCAGGGCATCGAAGCTGTGGTCGCCGAACGTCCGCCGGTAGTTTGCAGCGGCATACAGATTCAGGTTATAGAACAGCAGCGACCCTTTATTATAGGTAAGCGGCGTGTTCTCGTTCGTCCCCTTTTTCGTAAATTCCAGCACGGAATAGTCATTGCTGCGGACATAACGCTCGAAATCCTGCGGCGTATAGGTGACGTTATTGGTATACGTCTGATAGGCCATCAGTCCCGTAGCCGACAGTCCGGGCGTGAGGAAACCCATGTCGAGCGTCAGTCCCGCCTGCGACATGATGCTCGTTTCCAGCAGCCGCGCATACCCCGAACGGTTCAGCATCCCGTAGGCAGGCAGATCTTCCTGGTCGTGCGTGACCACCTGGTTGCCCGTTTCCGGCGCCTCTTCGTTCAGCGGCGTGACCGGGCCGTACATCGTCGGCGGCAGGTTGAAAATGTGGTTGTATATCTCCCGGTTGTACGTTTGCGTTACCTGCTGCCGGTTGACGTTGCCGCTCAGCCGCAAAAAGCCGCTCAGGTAACTGTTCAGCTTGATGTCCACATTCGAGCGGAAATTGATGCTGTGCACCTCCGGCGTCGGATCGTATTTCCGGCTGGGTTCGTCCGTCGTTTTCAGCGGCGACGTCTGGTGCATGTAGTGGACGTTCGAGAAGAAACGAATGCGTTCCGACCCGCCTGCCACATTCAGTCCCGCCCGCTGCATGTACGTAATGTCGTTCACGAACATCCCGTACCAGTCATTGTTCGGATACAGCGGATTGTTTCCCTCGCCGAATCCGTCCAGGTCTCCCCGGCTAAACTGCGAATAGGCGCCCAGTCCGTCGTTGGTCCCGGCCTGGTTGCGCAGTGCGGCGTATTCGGACGAAGGGATAAATTCCGGCCGTCGCGTCATTTGCTGGAACGACTGTTCGACGTACGCCTCGATTTTCTTCCGGCCCGCAAAGCCGCGCTTGGTCGTGATCACAATCGCGCCGCCCGCTCCCTGCATACCGTAAATGGCCGTCGAGGAAGCGTCCTTGAGGATGGAAATGCTTTCAATTTCTTTCGGCGTCAGGTAGTCCCAGTCGCCGAGCGGACAGATGATCCCGTCAATGATGATCAGCGGAGCCGTCCCGTTCAGGGTGGAAACGCCGCGAATCAGTTTGGATGTGACCGAGTTGGACAGTTCGGAGACCGTTTCCCGTGTGTTCAACCCCAGGAATCGCCCGGCGAACGTTTGCGACAGGTCGGACGTGGGCGTTTTTTCAAGTACGGCGCCCGACACTGTCTCTATCGACCCGGTGACGGACCCTTCCGGCTGGGAAAAGTATCCCAGACTGACGGTCGACGCACCGTTTTCCCTGTCTGCAACCTGTGCATGGACTGCCGACCACGCAAAGAGGCAGCATATAGCTGTATAAATTTTTAATCTGTTCATTACTTCCAAATTTTTTGTTATTACTTGTTTACCATCCCGGATTCTGCCAGGTCTTGCCGGTCAGCGGTTCCAGGCGCGCCACTTCGGCCAGGGGCAGCGGCAGGAGTAAATCCCTGTTCTGCCAGCCGCCGCGGGGCGTGGTTAAAATGTTGGAACGCCGGTAGGCGAACGTGCCGTCCGGATTCCGGGTAATGACCATTGCCGTCAGCCATTTGCAGGTGGCGCTCAGGTCGCCGTCCGGTTTCTGCCGGCGGCGCAGGTCGAAATAACGGTGTTCTTCCCAGGCCAGTTCCACGCGCCGTTCATTCTGTATCCGCAAAATCAGTGGCCCGTCCGACAGGCCGGCCGGTAACGGAGGCATGCCGACGCGGGCGCGCACTTCATTGACCGCCGCCCTTGCTTCGTCCGGATGTCCCGCTTCGGCTGCCGCTTCCGCGTAGTCGAGGAGGATCCCGGCCAGGCGGTAGTACTTGAAGGGGGCATTGTTGATCTGATTCACCCCGCAGGCTCGCGGCGTCACCATTTTCCGGTGGTAATAGCCGGTGCGCGACGCCGACCGGTTCGACTGGTCAAAGCTGGGTGCATGCGCTCCGCCGGTGAACGTTTCGACCGTCACTTCCTCGTTGTCCCAGACCAGGATGTCCCCGTTGACCATAGCGGTGGCCGTCATGCGCGGATCCCGGTTTTTATACGGGTCGTCCGGCCGGTACAGCCGGTTCTGCGCATTGTAGTTCGGTTCCAGGTGGCGCTCGTCCAGATACGGCCGGGCCGGGTCAAGCACCGGTTCGCCGTCGGTCGTTTCGTAAGCGTCGATCAGTTCCTGCGTCGGGCACGTACCGCATTTGTATGTGTTGCTCATGTTGCTCCCGATATACCCGATGTGCCAGACGAACAGCCCTCCGGAGATATGCTGGTAGATCGTTTCCCGATCCCTCGGCGCGGCCGAATAGTCGGCAGCCTGACAGGCCAGCTGGTGGTAGGCGGCAGCGCCGTAGTCGCCGAACAGGGTCGGGTTGGTGCACGTTTTGAACAGTTCATATCCGTTGGCCTTCAGTTCCGAAACAGCCTGCTTGCAGGTCTGGTAGGCTTCTTCCCAGTGGTTCTGCCCCTCATTGTGCAGCGGACTTGCCGCATACAGGATAATGGTGGACTTGAGCGCCCAGGCCAGCGCTTTGGTCATCCGCAGGCCTTCGCTCTCGGTCGTGATGCGCCACGGAAGTTCGCTTGAGCGAAGGGCGGCGTCGCAGTCTTCCATCACAAACCGGGCTACTTCGTAAACCGACTGCCGTTCCAGTATCGAAAAATCCGTGTCGAACGGGATGGTATGATCCAGAATGGGCAGCTTGCCGAACCATTTGACCAGCTCGCTGTAGTAGAATGCCCGCAGGAGATGCGCTTCGGCCCGTAACCGGTCGCGGCTCGCTTCGCTTTTGACGGCAGCCGTTTCAATGCATTCCAGAAACTGCGAGCACAGGCGGATTTGCGTCCAGAAACGGCTCCAGTAAGCGCCGTTGGCCGATCCGCCGACATCGTCGCTGTTGTAGTCGCGTATGGCATGGCTGGAGGCCGAAAGATTATCCTTGTACACATCATAAATCAAATTGCCGCCCGTGCCATCTTCCGAAGTCCATCCGTCGTCGCTTGCCGATACGATGGCCGGTTCGAAAAAGCGGTAGGCGTAGCCCTTTTGCGGAATATTCATGTAACAGGTGTTCAGCAGGGCTTCGACCCTGTCCGGATCCGCATAAATTTCCTCCATAGTCAGCGTGCCGTCCGGAGCCACGTTCAGGACATCCGTACAGGCCGTAAAAGCGACGGAGGAAACAGTCATACTCAGAAATATATCTCTTAATTTCATATACAATCTATTTTTAACGGGTTAAAACACTACATTCAGTCCCACATTTATCATTTTGGTCAGCGGATACTTTCCGGCGCTTGCCTGTTCGGGATCAATCGTCTTAACGGGCAGTTTGGTGTGCATCCACAGATTATTTCCGTTGACATACACGCGAACCCGGTCAATCCCGGTGGAGCGGAAGACCCGCTGCGGGACGGTGTACCCGATTTCGGCCGTTTTGAGCCGCAGGAACGAACGGTCAAGCAGGAAGAAACTGTTCGCCTTGAGACTGGAACCGTTGCCCAGGGCGGGATACCGGATTTCTTCGCCGTTCGAGTAGCGTTCCTGCGTCCAGGCGTGCTGTACGGGCTGTTCGCTGTATCTCCATCCGGCGTATGACATCGTACTTTTGGCAATGCCGGAAAACAGGAAGGATACATCCACCTGCTTATAGTTCAACGCGCCGCTGAAGCCGTACGTGATGCGGGGAACATCGGTGGCGTAGCCGATGGGCGCCTGGTCTTTCGCATCGACCGTGCCGTCCCCGTTGACATCCATATAGATGAAATCGCCCAGCCTGGGCGTTCCTCCCACGTTATACGCCGGCAGGCTGTTCAGTTCTTCCTGCGTATTGATGTAGCCGGTTCCGTTGCTGTAATCGATCAGGTAACCGAAGTGTTGACCGATGCTGAAACCGGTGCTCCGGTAACGGTACGCATAATCTTCATCCAGCATGGCTTCATCCATGAACTTTTGCCGGTTTTCGTTATAGGCGTAATTGCCCCGGACGGTGAACGACAGGTCGCTGCTGAGCTGTTTCATATAAGTGAGTTCTACTTCATAACCTTTGTTCTCAACGATACCCATGTTCACTTTGGGCAGATTGCCCAGTGCGACGCCCTGCAGTTCGGGCACCGTGCCGCGACTGATCAGAATCCCTTCGCGGTTTTCGTTGAACACGTCCACACTCAGCGAAAGGCTGTTCAGCAACTGAAGATCTACGCCGTAGTTCTGCTTTTTGGCGACCTCCCAGCTCAGTTCGTCATTGCCCATCTTACCCTGCGAAATGTATCGGCCGTATCCCAGGGACGGAATCCAGCCGCCGCTGTTTTCACTGATGGAACTCAGATACAGGAAGCGCGTCTCGTCCAGCTTATCGTTACCGACCTTTCCGTACGAAGCGCGGAGTTTCAGGTTTGTAAGAATCTCGTTGCCCTTCAGGAACGCCTCGTTACTGACGACCCATCCGGCCGAAAAAGCGGGGAAGAACCCGAAGCGGTTTTTCGGCGCGAACTGTTCGGAGCCGTTATAACCGATATTCACCTCGGCCAGGTAACGGTAATCATACCCGTAGGTGGCACGGCCGGAAAAACCGATCATGTTGAAGGGCAGGTCGGCTGCGTAATTGTCCCTTTCCCAGTTATCGCGCTGCACCAGGAACATGCCGGTCACATCGTGGAGGCCGAACCGGCGCGCATAATTCAATGAATACTGCATATTCATATAATAATACGAATTCATCGACTTGATCAGCCGGATGGCATCGTCCTGATTGTCCCGGATGACATTGTACGAACTCTTTTCGTTTGCCGACCGGACGACGTTGAAATTGTAGCAGTCGTAGCCGCGGCGGCCTTCCAGTACGGTTCGGGCTTTTGAATCGTAGGAGATCATGAATTTGGTGCTGAGTCCCTTCGTGATGAAATCGAGTCCCCAGTCCAGCGTCAGTGACGAATTGAGCATCGTATTGGTTTCCTGTCGGTAGCCGCGCCGGTTGATATCCCCGTAGATGCCCCGGTCCTGACCGGTCTGGGCAATCACGGCATTGGCCGGAACGCCGTAACCGTCAACGGTCAGGGGGCCTGCATCCGTCGGGCGCATGTCCACCACCTTGGCCAGCATGTCGCTTATCAGCCACGCCAGATCTCCGCTGTACAGTTCGGTTGCCGGGCTGTTCATTTTTTCGAGGTAGGAGGCCAGGTTCAGCGACAGTTTCAGGTTCTTGACAATGTCGAAATCCACGTTTCCGCGGAAATTGTAGCGGGTCATGTTAAAAGACGGATCGTAATTCAGCGCCGATTTCGGTTCGGACTTAAAATTGCCGCCCTGTCCGATGTAGCCCACGTTCAGGAAATATTTCAGGTCTTCCGTCCCGCCGTTCATATTGGCGTTGAGGCGTGTCTGCGGCGCAAACTTTTCGGTAAACTCCTTAAAGGCATACCGGTCCGGATAAAAGACCGGATCCTGACCGCTTCGGTACATGTCAATCATGTAAGGCGTAAAGGGCAGGTTCTCCTCGGAGATGCCGTCGTTGCGGAACGCCTGGTTTTCCATCTCCGCAAAGTCCCAGGAGTGAAGCCGGGACGGAATAATGGTAAACTGCTGGGCGCTGAAATCCGCCGAAACGTTCAGTTCCATTTTTCCGGCTTCGCCCCGCCGCGTCGTGATCAGGATCACGCCGTTCGCCCCGCGTACGCCGAATACGGCCGTCGCCGACGCATCTTTCAGGATGGATATGGAGGCGACTTCATTCGGATCCAGCGTGTTGATATTGCTGCGCGGGACACCGTCGATCAGGATCAGCGGGTTGGCGCCGTTCGTCGTGCCGACGCCGCGCAGATAGAGGTTGACCGCATCGTTGCCGGGCTGTCCCGACGTTTGCAGCGCCGTCAGGCCGGGCAGCCGTCCGGTCAGCGCCGTCGACAGGTTGGCGGAAGCGCTTTGCTTCAGTTCTTTGGTCTGTACGGAAGCCACCGCTCCCGTGACCGATACTTTTTTCTGTACGCCGTATGCAACGACGACCACTTCTTCCAGTCCGAGCGTTGCATCCTGCAAAACGATGTCGAGGGTGCTTTTCCCCGCCACAGGGACTTCCTGCGATGCGTAGCCGACATACGAAAAGATCAGCACGGCATCCGCGGCGAGGTTGTTCAGTGTGTAATCGCCGTTTATATCCGTGATATTTCCGGCGGTAGTGCCTTTGACCTGAATCGAAACGCCGGCAAGCGGTTCGCCGGTGTCGTCGGTCACCCTGCCTTTAACGCTGATTCCCTGCGAAAACAGTGAAAGCGTAAAGGCGCAGAAACAGGCGGAAAAAATCAGTTTCCGCACTACATTCCATTTAAAAGGTTTCTTCTTTTTAATTAATTCCATAATTTCATTAGTTTTGAAAGTTTTGTTTTCTAATGCTTCGTTTAAAAATACGTTGGTGCGCGATGATTACGTGCATGGGCTTTTACAATTCATTCCTTTTCCATAGGCGTTCTGTTTTAGTTGATAGTTGAAAGTTGAAAATTGAAAGTTGCGGCCTGCGACCTGCCGGTTTTGCCGGCTGATGAACGGGCAGAAAAAAAACTCCGGGGAAAAGGCATAGCTCTCCCCGAAAGTTTTATATGTTTTATAAAAAAAATGTTGCTGTTTCCGGTGTG
>JAISEZ010000158.1 GCA_031263835.1 Tannerella sp. | reverse complement strand
GCCGCCGGAGAGGTTTTCGGCATTCACTTCGATTTCCTGCAGGATGGATACCGGAATCTGGTCGAAGATAACCATCGGGACGGGCTGACGTTTGTTGTTGCGCACCGTGATTTTCCAGTCGCGCGTTGTCTCGGTCCTGCTGCCGAGGAACTTCTGCGTGCTGTATTCCCTGACTTTTTCGCGTTTTACGGAAACATTCCGGTCGCGTCCCAGCGACAGGTTCAGCGTGTCGCCCGGCGAACGCACATCCAGAATCGTCTTCCCGACAAACGTGTTTTCAAAAAAGATATTCGCTTCTCCCTCCAGCAGATTATACTGTTCCCACCCGGAAATATTGGCCAGCAGGAAAGCGTCCGTATAGATTTTCGGTACGCAGTAATATTCATATTCGGCCGGCACGGAGTACCGTTCCACTTCGATTGTCGTGCTGCGGTTTTCCGACGGAATCGTGTAGGGCGTTTTGATTTCAAACGTCACCGCAGTCTGGTTTTCGACCCGGGCGACCGGCACCGGAACGCTTTTCGACATTGCCTTCAGCGACGACGGCTTCGCTTCGGCGAGAGACCGCTCCGCCGAAGCCATGTCGTTCCCGCTTCTCCCGGAAGCGTATCCTACTACGACTACGTCCTCCAGACTCGCTGCGTCCTCTTCCAGCAGAAAATCCAGATTGTCCCCTCTAATCGGCGCCGCTTTCGTTTTGTATCCGATATAAGACGCCTCCACCACGCCGCCTCCCGCCGGAATGGACAGCACATAATGACCCGACAGGTCGGCTGCCGTCCCGATGGTACTGCCCTGAATCATGGCCGTCGCACCGGCCAGCGGCTCGCCGGTTGCCGCGTCGAGGATGCGTCCGCTGACCTGATTCGACCGGCTGTTCGTGTCATACCGCGGCGGACGGGTATAGTAGTCCAGCCGGTAGGTCACCAGTTTCGGCGCCACGTTGCCGAGGTTGGGACTGGCGGACGAAACTTTCAGCCGGATGCTGCGCCATGTTTCCTTCGTATTCTGCATGACGTTCGCCTTGTAGGCAAGTTCCACGGGTTCGGAAATGCTTTTCGCGCGGATGTCGTACGACGGAAACCAGCCGGCATTGTTGACGTAGTAGGACAGTTCGACGGGAACACGTACCGCCGTCCTGCAGTCGATATTCAGGACGACTTCGCCCGTCGGTTCCGGTTTCGCATTGCCCGTTACGGCTATTTTACGGTCGATGGAGCCGATTTCTTCCGACAGGTCTTCTATTTTACGGTCTATTTCGATTTCCTTCAGCTTCAGCGCGGCAAAACGTTCGCCGTAGTAGGTGGACGCCGTTTTCAGGTTGTCGAAGTCGATGCCGTTTGTACCTCCTATCTTCTGATTGTCGACCAGGAAAATGAGTTCCTGATTCAGGGCGGTCTTCAGAACGGTTTCCGCCCTGACTTTTTCATTCAGTTCCTTCCGCTGTTTCCGGAGCGTTTCCATTTCTCCGGACAGCCGGACGGTATCGCTGAAACTTACCTGATGATTGACGGACAATATCATCACTTCACCGTCAACCTTTACCTGAACGCTTTTGGCGTCGATGTAGGGCGAAAGGTTGACGAACCTGACCGTGCTTCGTCCGGCAGGAAAGCTCGCGGCTGTTTTCCGCGTCACCTGCGCACCCCTGATGAATACGGTCGCTTCCGCAACTTCCGTTTGCAGTTCGAGGTCTTTTTTCTCCTGTGCAGCGAGCGGCCATGCCATCAATGCCACCCATAAAAACATTTCTTTTCTCATGACGTATCTTTTTAATTTGTATAAATAAACCAATCGCAGACAAAGATACAGGAATTCCAGGATTCAATCATTCAAAAATTCAAAGATTCAAGGGCCAAGTAATGTACAAAAGCATACCGCATGTAATATAATCACTAACCGCTACCTGTTGGTTTCTGTTTATAAATTCCGAAAACTTTTCTTGCATATCTCATCTCGATATTCGTATACGTTTTTCTTTCATTTTGCCAAGCAAAACAACTGTTTTTTTCATTGATTCTTTAAACACCCCTTTTTACCGAAAAAAGACGTTTCCCGGAAAAAACTTTTCAGCTTTCGAAACTGTAAACAGCCTGTTAATAAATATACCATTCTTATTTCCTTCAACGCTTTATATCGTTTTGAAGCGTTGATATTCTACTGAAAAAATATCTCCAAATATTCAAAATCGACTATACAAACAACTGCCCAAAAATATATGAACAGTTCGAACATCCTATCATCAGATACATATTTCTTAGATTTATAAATAGAAAAATATAAATATGATATGTCTGTGCGTTTTCTCAAAAATATTCGATATTCAACTGTTCACGGAAAAATGGTCTTCACCTCGATATATTAAGAAACTGTCTATAAAACCATCCCGTATGAAATTAGATAAACCCTGTTTCAAATTGAAGTTTAGGGTTTGCAGCGTTTGCAAAAGAATTTTCATCTTTATGAGTGATGAACGATTAGATAATGAAAATATGAAAGTAATGAAATTAATTTTTGCATGTACAGGTGTTCTGATGGCATCCTGTATTTGTAATTCATGCATGAAGGATGAAGGATATTCATTGGGTAATGTATGGTATTCGATAGCAACAGTTGTTCCGGCAAATGATTTACCGGCATATTATTTGCGGCTGGATCAAGGTACAACCCTGTGGCCGGCGGCTACTGATATTCCCTGGTATGTTCCCAGTGAAAAACATCGTGTACTGGCGTATTATACCGTTTTATCGGATTCCTATTATGACTATGATCATGCCGTAAAGGTACTTGGTATTCAGGACGTGTTGACAAAACCGATCGCTGAAGATCAGGGCGAGGATAATGACGGCTATTTTGGAAACGATCCGGTTAATATTCTCAGTATGTGGGTTGGCGACGGCTATCTGAACGTGAAGTTCGGATTCTGCTACGGCGGAAGCGTCAAACACTTTATTAATCTGGTAGAACGTGAAAGCGAGGATACGCCCCGGTATTTTGAATTTAGACATAATGCCTATCAGGATAATGCTTACGTTCAGCGCAACGGTATCGTATCATTCGATCTCTCGTCGCTGGAAACGGACAGAACGGAAATTCAACTGACCATCCGCGTAAAGACGTTTGAAGGCGAGAAGGATTACACTGTCAAGTATAATCCGGGGAGCGAAGGGCAAACAACAAATTCTGTGGAACGAGCGCTGTCCGGCGATAGCGATTTTGTGGAGATTATTTAATCTCTCTCAACCCCCCTCCGAGACACCCGGATGAAGGACAAAAGGATGAAACAGGCCTTTTGTCCTTTTTTTAAGATTCAAAGATTCAATGATTCAATCATTCAAGGGCACGCATTGTCTCCGCCGCTTGCCCTTGAATCATTGAATCATTGAATCATTGAAAAAAAAGAAGGATGCATCTCGCGACGCATCCTTCATCAAACATAACATAAAAACAACTATTTATCGAATAAATAGCAATTCCCTATATTTGGGCAGCGTCCACATTTCGTCGTCCACAATCAGTTCGAGTTTGTCGGCGTGGTAGCGGATGACGTCGAAGTACGGCAACACCGTGTCGTGATACGCCAGCGCCTTTTCGTAAACGCACTCCAGCCGGTTGGCCACCTTGCGCGCTTCGACCATGGCATCCACATTTTCCTTGATGGTAGCCACGTGTGTTGCAATCTCCTCCACCAGCGAGGCGTCCAGTCTGGACAGCTCGGCCGCCTTCTCGGGCGGATAAACGGCCTTGATTTTGTAGAGATTGTCCAGCAAAACGGACTGGTAGCGCGTGGCGATGGGGATGATGTGGTTGATGGCCAAATCGCCCGCAACACGCGCCTCAATCTGGATTTTCTTCGTGTACGTCTCCCATTTGACCTCGTTGCGGGCGTGCAGTTCCTTCTCGCTCAGCACGCCGGTGGAGGTGAACAGATGAATGCTCGCCGGGGTGGTGTAGGCGTTGAAGATTTTCGGCACGCTCGTCTCGCAGTCCAGCCCGCGACGGGCAGCCTCCTCTTTCCACTCGTCGCTGTAGTTGTTGCCGTCGAAACGGATGGGTTTCGAGATTTTGATGTATTCCTTCAATACCTCGAAGATGGCTTTTTCCTTCGTTGCACCCTGACTGATTTTCCCGTCAACCGTCTGCTTGAACTCAATCAGCTGGGCGGCGACGGCGGCGTTAATCGCGGTCATGGCCGAGGAACAGTTGGCCAGCGACCCGACGGCGCGGAACTCGAACCGGTTGCCGGTGAAGGCGAAGGGCGACGTGCGGTTGCGGTCGGTGTTGTCAATCAGTACTTCGGGGATGTGCGAGATGCCGAGGCTGAGCCGTTTCCTGCTGTCCACGACGATGGCCTGTTCGGTGGTACTGTTCTCCAGCTGGTTGAGGATGGAGGAGACCTGCGTGCCGAGGAAGGCCGAGATGATGGCCGGCGGCGCTTCGTTGGCGCCGAGCCGGTGAGCGTTGGTCGCCGAACTGATGGAGGCTTTCAGGAGCGCGTTGTTTTTGTAAACGGCCATCAGGATGTTGACCAGGAAGGTGACAAACTGGAGGTTCTCTTCGGGCGTCTTGCCGGGGGTGAGCAGGCCGACGCCCGTGTCGGTGCCGAGCGACCAGTTGTTGTGCTTCCCGGAGCCGTTGATGCCGGCGAAGGGTTTTTCGTGCAGCAGGATGCGGAAGCCGTGACGGCGGGAAACTTTCTTCATGATGGACATAATCAGCAGGTTCTGGTCGACCGCCAGGTTGGTCTCGCTGAAGATGGGCGCCAGCTCGAACTGGTTGGGTGCAACCTCGTTGTGGCGCGTTTTCAGCGGAATGCCGTACTTGTAGCCTTCGAACTCGAGGTCTTTCATAAAGGCCGTGACACGGGTGGGGATGGCGCCGAAGTAATGGTCTTCGAGCTGCTGGTTCTTGGCCGATTCGTGGCCGAGCAGCGTCCGTCCGGTCAGCAGGAGGTCGGGGCGCGTGGCAAACAGTCCTTCGTCAATCAGGAAGTATTCCTGTTCCCAGCCGAGGTAGGAATATACCTTGCGGACGTTGGGGTCGAAATAGTGACAGACGTCCGTGGCGGCGCGGTTGACCACGCCGAGCGCCTTGAGCAGCGGGGCCTTGAGGTCGAGCGATTCGCCGGTGTAGGAGATGAAGATGGTGGGGATACAGAGTGTATCGTCCATCACAAAGGCGGGCGACGAGGGGTCCCAGGCCGTATATCCGCGCGCCTCGAAGGTGCTGCGGATGCCGCCGTTCGGGAAGCTCGACGCGTCGGGTTCCTGCTGCGCCAGCAGCTTGCCCGAGAACTCCTCGATGATACTCTCGCCCGGGCCGTTGGCATAGTCGATAAACGAGTCATGCTTCTGCGCCGTGCCGTCGGTGAGCGGCTGGAACCAGTGCGTATAATGGGTGGCGCCCAGTTCCATGGCCCACATCTTCATGCCTGCCGCCACATCGTCCGCAATCGCCCGGTGGAGCGTTTCGCCCTTTTCCACGGCGTTGCGGATGGCTTTCAGCGTCTCCTTCGAGAGGTACCTGGCCATCGTCGAGGAGGTAAATACATACTTCCCGTAAAAGTCGGATACGTACCTGGACGGGGAAGATACCTGAAGCGCTTTCTTCTTGAACGCTTCTTCTACTGCTTTGAATCTTAATGTACTCATAGTTGTAAATTTGAATATGAATTAATTTAGTTATTTAGACGAATCGGGTAGGGGGTAATATAGTAGTTAGTAGTTAGTAGCCAGTAGTCAGTAGGGGCGAAATGCTTTCGCCCGCAGGGCAGCCGGCGGGAAAGCCGCATATCTCCATAAGGGGATACGGCAACAGACACTGCGTCTGCCGGAACCATCTGATTTTGTATATAAACTGACGGATTCATTCTACTAACTGCTAACTACTATCTACTAACTACTGTTTTCACCATCCACCGATTCGTGTTATTTCAGAATCATATTGGCGGCGCGGCACTGTTCGAGCATTTCGTCGGGCCAGAGCGAGGCCTGTACTTCGCCGATATGCGCGCAGCGCAGGAAATACATGCACAGGCGCGACTGTCCGATGCCGCCGCCGATGGAGAGGGGAATGCGTTCCTCTATCAGCGCCCGGTGAAAGTCGAGCGTGGCGCGGTCGGGGCAGCCCTCCTGCTCGAGCTGGCACAGCAGGGCGAGCGGGTCGACGCGGATGCCCATCGACGAAATCTCGAAGGCGCAGTCGAGCAGCGAATTCCAGAGGATAATGTCGCCGTTGAGACCGCGGTGCACGTCGTCGGTCGGTGTCGACCAGTCGTCGTAGTCGGGCGCGCGGCCGTCGTGTTTCTGTCCGTCGGCCAGGACGGCACCGATGCCGATGACGAAGATGGCGCCGTAGCGTCTGGCCGCTTCCGTTTCGCGTTCGCGGGGCGAGAGCGAGGGATATTCGGCCAGCAGGTCTTCGGAATGAATAAACGTGATGCGTTCGGGCAGGAGCGTTCCGGCGTCGGGCAGCAGGGCGACCGTTTTATGTTCGACGGTCTTGATGACGGAATATATCCCGTTCACAATGCCGCGCAGGAAGTCCAGGTTACGGTCTTCGGCGCGGATGGTGCGTTCCCAGTCCCACTGGTCGACGTAGAGCGAGTGGATATTGTCCAGTTCTTCGTCGGCGCGGATGGCGTTCATGTCGGTATACAGTCCGCTGCCGGCCGGGATGCGGTAAAGCCCCAGCTTGAGGCGTTTCCACTTGGCCAGCGAGTGGACGATTTCGGCACGGCGGTTGCCGATGTCGCGCACGGGGAAAGAGACGGCGCGTTCAACCCCGTTCAGGTCGTCATTGATTCCGGTACCGGAAAAGACGAACAGCGGAGCGGTCACTCGCCGCAGGTTCAACATCCGTGCCAGCTCGTCCTGAAACAGGACCTTGAGCATCTTGATAGCCTCTTCCATTGCCTCGTCGGGCAGGGACGGCTGATAATTTGTTGGAATGTACAGTTTCATTTTCTACTTACTCGTTGTTTTTGTTTGTTTGTTTGATTATGTTTGTCTTTATATCTTCTGTAAGGCAGCATACATCGTATGACGGTCTCCCGGAAGTTCCGGGAAGGTAGCATACATCGTATGATTGTCTCCCGGAAGTTCCGGGAAGGCAGCATATATCGTATGATTGTCTCCCGGAAGTTCCGGGAAGGTAGCATATATCGTATGATTGTCTCCCGGAATTTCCGGGAAGGTAGCATACATCGTATGATTGTCTCCCGGAAGTTCCGGGAAGGTAGCATACATCGTATGATTGTCTCCCGGAAGTTCCGGGAAGGTAGCATACATCGTATGATTGTCTCCCGGAATTTCCGGGAAGGTAGCATACACTGTATGATTGTCTCCCGGAAGTTCCGGGAAGGTAGCATACGCTGTATGATTGTCTCCCGGAAGTTCCGGGAAGGTAGCATACATCGTATGATTGTCTCCCGGAAGTTCCGGGAAGGTAGCATATGTATGAAAGTCTCCCGGAGGTTTTTGGAAGGCGGTACGCATAGGGTGCCGGTCTCCCGGAAGTTCCGGGAAGGAAATACGCATAGGGTGCCGGCCTCCCGGAAGTTCCGGGAAGGAAATACCCATAGGGTACCGGCCTCCCGGAAGTACCGGGAAGGAAAAACACACAGGGTACCGGCCTCCCGGAAGTTCCGGGAAGGAAATACACACAGGGTACCGGCTCCCGGAAGTTCCGGGAAGGAAGTACGCACAGGGTGCCGGCCTCCCGGAAGTTCCGGGAAGGAAAAACACATAGGGTGCCGGCCTCCCGGAAGTTCCGGGAAGGTTTCCCCCTGCGGGGAAAGTCTCCCCGAGCGTCGCTACTGCCGATTCCCATTCTCACATTATTTTGAGACCGGACGCCGGAGGGCGTCCAATGTTGATAACCCCGTGCAAGCGCAGCGCAGCTCGGGGTACGGCATACCCCTCTCCTCCACAACTGCGTAGCAGTTGATCTGCTTCGCAGTTCAGGCTTTGTGTCTCTACCACCCCGAGCTGCGCTGCGCTTGCACGGGGTTATCAACATTGGACGCCATTCGGCGTCAGTCCGCCATGCATAAGCCCCCGCCGTGAGATGTACAAAACACGGGCGCACGGAGAAAATGCGAGAACCATCCATTTGAATAAAACCGGGTTGTAAAAATGGATATGCCGCCCTTACAGGGCGCAGGCCGGAGTATGCCCGTCCATACCCGGGGCGTTGCCACCGGGCTGGGATATGCCGGGCTTTCAGCCTTTCGTCGCTACTGCTGATTCGCATTATTTGCTCATTCTCACATTTTCTCCGTGTTGATAAATTATTCTGTCTGCTCATGCACAAAACCATCCTGCGTGAAGTATAAATGGTCGCATCCACCATCCGAAGGATTGAACAGGGTACCATTCAAATTATCATGCCTGGAAAGGCAAAACACGGACAATAATCTGTCGTGTTTTGTAAATGATTGAGCTTATTTAATGATACAAAGAGTTATATATAATGGTCGCATCGCGCTGCAGGCGTAGCCCAGTGCCGTCAACTTAAGGCTTGAAAGCCCGACTTCGGAAGGCGTCCAATTTGGATAGCCCCGTGCAGGCAGAGCGCAGCTCGGGGTGAACGCAATCTATTTCCAAACAATGCTTATAATTCATAATTCACTTGAACTCTTCCCACAACGCCGAGGCGATGATGTCCCGCGTACGGTTTGTCAGTGCCTGTAAGTTGCCACATTCAGCCAGCGTCTGTTCGTTGACGGAGAGTGGTGGGTGGATCACCATCTCCACCCGGCGGGGATGCGCGTTGAGCGAACCGATCGGCAGCACCCGGAAAGGCCCGTTGAGCGTGATGGGCGCTATCGGCAGTTGCTGATCTAGCGCCAGCTGGAAGGCGCCCTTGTGAAAGCGCGACATTTTGCCGGTGGCGGTGCGCGAACCTTCGGGAAAAACGACTATCGACGCGCCGTTTTTGAGCCGGCGTTCGGCTTCGGCTATGCTGCGGAGGGCGGCGCGCGGCGAGGATTGATCCACAAAAATGAACCCTGCCGCACGGCAAGCCGTCCCGACCAGCGGAATTTTGGACAGCCCGGCTTTCATCATCCATTTGACGGGGTATCCGATGTACCCGTATATCAGGAAAATGTCGAAGGCGCTCTGGTGATTGGCCACGAATATGTACGACTGTTCAGGTTTCAGGTGTTCCCTGCCGCGCACCTTTACGGGACACAGGGTGAGCAGGCAGGTGAGCCTGGACCAGATCATGCCCGGATAGAAGGAGAAAAATTTCTCGCCACCCAGCAGGCAACCGATCATTACGATGATTGCCGTCAGGATGGTGGACACGAAAAAAACCGGCATCACGATCAGCCAGAAATAGATTAAATAGCAAAGTCGCTTCATGTCATTTTGTTTTCTGCGGACAAAGATAGGAGCAAAAGATGAGTCTTTCATCTTTTTTTGGAGAAAATATTTCTCCAATCAAGTTATTATTGCGTTATTTGCGGGCAGAATTCAAACTGATAAAAATATTCAACTATGAGTACAGTATTAACAGTAGTAAGGTATCTGGGTACATGTATCCAGCTTGTCGGTGTGGTAGTGCTTGCCGTACCGGCTATTGGTGGAGGGGTAACGAATACGCATTTGACGGTAGGATTGTCTTTAATTATTTTCGGCTATCTGGCGCACATCGTGCTTAACAAGATACTGAAATCGTAAGACGGTCGGGCAGGAGAGGAGACGGGAGGAGTTCCCGTTTCACCGCCTG
>JAISEZ010000145.1 GCA_031263835.1 Tannerella sp. | reverse complement strand
ATCCCGGCGTTATTCACAGGTTACGCCTACGGCGTGATGCGACATTTTGAATGGCTCCCATTGAAACATTATAACTTATGTTACGCAGGACAGGTCAATCTAATTTATTTCAGGAAAGTTCTTACTTTTGCGGCATATAATATATTTAATGTAGGAAGAGGATGAAAACAAATTTCAGGCAACTTTTGATTTTGGCCGCCATACTGCTGACGGCGGCATGTGGGGAACGGGCGGCAGACAGGGTGTCGCTGGCCGGCGAATGGCAGTTTCGGCTTGACCCGGACGATGCCGGTCTTCAGGAAAACTGGCAGGAACAGTCCTTTTCGGAACGTATCCGTTTGCCGGGTTCGCTGCAGGAACAGGGCTACGGCTACGATGTTGACCTGCAAACGCCCTGGACGGGTCAGGTGGTTGACAGCGCCTGGTATCATGCGCCCGAATATGCAACGTATCGCGAAAAGGGAAATATAAAGGTTCCTTTCTGGCTGACCCCCGAAAAACATTATGTCGGCGTTGCGTGGTACCGGCGCGAAATCCGGATTCCTTCCGGATGGCAGGGCAAGTGCGTCCTGCTCGAACTGGAGCGCACGCACTGGGAAACAACGCTTTTCGTTGACGGCGTCGCCGCGGGAAGTTCCAACAGCCTTTCCACGCCGCACCGGTACGAATTGCCGGATATGGCCCCCGGAAAACATACGCTCGTCCTGCGTGTGGACAATCGCGTGCATATCCCCGTCGGAATAAATGCGCACAGCGTTTCCGACCATACGCAAAGCAACTGGAACGGCCTCGCCGGAAGCGTATCCCTCTCCGCCAGGCCTTCTGTTTACATCGAGGATGTACAGGTTTTTCCCGACGTGACGCACAAACAGGTCGAAGTGAGGGTCAGCCTGAGCGGTCGCAGCAGGGACGGCGGCACGCTCTCCCTGCAGCTGGAAACGGCGGCGGGCAAGCCGGTCGGTACGCAGGCCTCCATCCGTTTCGGCGCGGACATGTCATACACGGCCACCCTTTCGGCCGGCGAAGAGATGCGTCTCTGGTCGGAATATCATCCGGATCTGTTTCGCGTCAAAACGACCCTTGCCGCGGGTAAGGAAAGCGATACGCGCTATACATCGTTCGGTTTCCGCGAATTCAAAAGCCGGGGCACGCGCTTTCATGTCAATGGACAGCCGGTTTTCCTGCGCGGCACGCTCGAATGCTGCATCTTTCCGCTGACCGGCTATCCGGCGACGGACAGGGCGTACTGGACGAAAATATATGACACGGCGAAAAGCTTTGGACTGAATCACCTGCGTTTCCATTCCTGGTGTCCGCCCGAAGCGGCGTTCGACGTGGCCGACAGTCTGGGCGTATATCTTCAGGTGGAATGTGCGGCCTGGGCCACGGTGGGCGACGATACGCCGCCGGACAGGTGGCTTTACGAAGAAGGCGACCGTATCCTGAAGGAATACGGCAATCATCCGTCGTTCTGTATGCTGGTTTACGGGAACGAACCGGGCGGGAAGAATCAGGTGGCCTACCTGTCTGCGCTGGTGGATTACTGGAAGCGGAAAGACAGCCGCCGCGTCTATTCGAGCGCCGCCGGATGGCCCTATGTGGAGCGCGCCGATTTCCGGAGCACACCCGACCCGCGCATTCAGGCCTGGGGCGGCGGACTGAACAGTATCCTCAACGCC
Source organism: Tannerella sp. (assembly GCA_031263835.1). Taxonomy (GTDB): domain Bacteria; phylum Bacteroidota; class Bacteroidia; order Bacteroidales; family Tannerellaceae; genus Tannerella. Next base: position 1,516 of record JAISEZ010000145.1, on the reverse strand, counting down.
CGGCCGCCGTCTACGGATTACGACTGGCGTCACCGGATTCGCGGGGAGATGCCAACCGTGAGCCACGAAATAGGGCAGTGGTGCGTCTATCCGAATTTTGAGGAAATCGGGAAATACACCGGCGTCCTGAAGGCAAAGAACTTTGAAATCTTTAAGGAGACGCTGGAAGCGGCGCATCTGGGTGACTTGAGCGATGAATTTCTTTACGCTTCGGGCCGGCTGCAGACGCTGTGTTACAAGGCCGACATCGAGGCGGCCCTGCGTACGCCGGGTTTTGCCGGATTCCAGCTGCTCGACCTGCACGATTTCCCCGGACAGGGCACGGCGCCGGTTGGCGTCCTCGACCCCTTCTGGGACACGAAAGGGTATGTGACGGCCGAAGAATACAGCCACTTCTGCAACCGTACCGTTCCGCTCGCTCGTTTCCCGAAGATGGTCTGGGAAAATGACGAAACGCTGACGGCGAGCATTGAGATGGCGCATTTCGGCGAACAGCCCCTCACCAATGCAACAATAAGCTGGACGATTACCGACCGTCAGACGGAAAAGCCGTATGCGAAAGGTGCGTTTGTCAAGGACCTGATTCCGCAGGGAAACTGTGTGGAAGCCGGCGTAATCGAATATTCGCCGGCGTCCGTCGCCGAGCCGGTACAGCTTGTTGTGTCCGTGGCCGTCGAAGGAACGCCGTACCGGAATCAGTGGAACATCTGGGTCTATCCGGCAAAGAAGAAACCGGTCAAATCGCAGCCGTTCATTGCCAACCGGTGGGACCAGTCGCTTGCCGACCGGCTGAACCGGGGCGAATCCGTCCTGCTGGCTACGCCGAAGGGGAGCATCCGGCCCGAAAAGGGAGGGAATATCCGCGCGGGCTTTTCTTCCATCTTCTGGAACACGGCCTGGACACGCGGACAGGCGCCGCATACGCTCGGCATCTACTGCGATCCGGGACATCCGGCGCTGGCTTCGTTTCCGAACGAGGGATTCAGCGATTATCAGTGGTGGGACATTGTCTCCGCCTGCGACGTCGTTGACCTGTGCGACTTTCCGGCGGACTTCCGTCCCGTCGTGCACCTGATAGACGACTGGTTCAGGAATCGCAAAACCGGTATCCTGTTTGAGGCTAAGGTCGGTAACGGGAAATTGCTTGTATGCAGCGCCGATCTTCATACCCGTCTCGCCCTTCGCCCCTCCGCCGCACAGTTCCGCCAAAGCCTGCTGGAATATATGGCCTCCGACCGGTTTAATCCCCAAACGCAAATCGACGCGGAGATTATTAAAAAACTGTTCGTGAGCGAGAAGAAATAGGAGAATCCGGGCCTCGACGGTCGGATATTCGAATCCCGGAAGTTCGATGTTGAACTTCCGGGATCAAAACTCAGTGTTGTTGCGCTCCGGAACTTCAGGTTCGGGGCTTTTTTGCTTCAACGTTTCCGGGAAAAATGCCGTATCAGATTTTGTAATACGCTTCCCAGCCGCTGCGGGGCGGTTCGCCGGCCAGCAGCGCGTTGGCAAACGG
>JAISEZ010000105.1 GCA_031263835.1 Tannerella sp. | reverse complement strand
ATATACGTCGGGGTTGTTGATAATCCGCATCGCTTCCTTCAGGCTCGTGTTTTCGTCGTTGATGACCTGGTAATACTCGCTCATGTCAAACAGGTCGCGGGCGATGAGCGCCTTTATCTGAAGCGTTATCAGCGCCCTGGATTTGTTATACTGTTCTTCGTTAAATTCCACCTCCCTTTCGGTCGCCGTCTGCCGAAGTTCCTGAAGGAGCGCTTCCGGCACGCTGAAGTCGCGCTTGTAGCGAAGGATGTCGGGATAGCTTCTGTTCATCGCTTTCCGGTTTTTGTCCAGGTAATTCATGCTGACCAGGTTGATTATCCCCAGGGCGGATACTTTCCGGTGATAGTCGGTGTAGCGCGTGGAGTCGAGCGGGATAAAGACGTCCGGCATGATGCCGCCGCCGCCGTAAACGGTCCGTTTCGATACCAGCGTGTTGAATTTCAGGGAGTCCGGGAAATGGATGCTGTCCGCGCTCATCAGTTCGCCGCGGTTGTAGCGCTCGATAAGCTCGCGGTTGTAAAGCGTGTCGTTACCCAGCGTGTAATGTTTCTGGATGTTGCGTCCGCTGGGGGTGTAGTAGCGGGCGACGGTCAGGCGTATCAGGGAGCCGTCGGGCAGCGGGAGCGGCTTTTGTACCAGTCCCTTGCCGAAGGTGCGCCGGCCGATGATGACGCCTCTGTCCCAGTCCTGCACGGCGCCGGAGACGATTTCGCTGGCCGAGGCGGAGTATTCGTCGACCAGAATGGCCAGCCGTCCCGTTTCAAAATTCCCCTTTTCGGTGGCCAGCGAGTTTTCGCGCGGCTGCCGGTTGCCCTGGGTGTACACAATCAGCTTGCCGCCGTCCAGAAATTCGTCGGCCAGTTCGTGGGCGATGTGCAGGTAGCCGCCGCCGTTGCCCTGCAGGTCCAGCACAAGGTTTTCCATCCCCTGAAGCAGCAGGCGGCTCATGGCTTCGCGGATTTCTTTGGACGAGGTGATGGCAAAGCGGCTCAGGCGGATGTATCCGGTGGATTCGTCCATCATGTAGGCGGCATCCAGGCTGTATATCGGGATGTTGCCGCGCGTGATGGTGTATTCCAGCAGGTCTTTGAATCCGGCTCTCTTCACCTTGACGCGCACCAGCGTGTTGCGCGGGCCGCGCAGGCGTTTCATGATGTCCGTATTTTTCATCTTGACGCCGGCAATCAGGGTGTCGTCGACGAAGATGATGCGGTCGCCCGCCAGCAGGCCAATCTTTTCGGAAGGGCCGCCCGATATGACCTGTATGACGTAGAGCGTGTCGGTCAGCATGTTGAACTGTATGCCGATGCCGTCGAAGTTGCTTTCCAGCGGCTCGGTCAGGTCTTTGGTTTCTTCCGGATTGGAATATTCCGAATGGGGGTCCAGTTTCTCGAGCATGCCGACAATGGCGTCTTCCGCCAGTTTCTTTTCGTCGGCCGGGTCTACGTATAACGTGGAAATGGCGCTGAAGGCAATCAGCAGCTTGCGCGAATCTTCGCTGATGCGCTGCTGGGCATGTGCGCCGGTCGCTGCAAACACAAGCAGCGCGGCGACGGGCGCCGATAATTTAATCTTCATGAGGTTCATATAATTGAAATTCGTTGGGTACAAAAGCGGAAACGTCTTTTCCGTAGGATAATAATTCGCGTACGATGCTGGAACTGACGAACGTGTATTCGGGTTCGGCGAACAGGATGAACGTGTCGATGCCGGTCAGTTTCCGGTTGACGTCCGCGATGTTTTTTTCATATTCGAAGTCGTTGATGGTGCGTATGCCGCGCACGATGAATTCGGCGTTCACTTTCCGGGCGAAATCGACCGTCAGCGAATCGTAGGCCATGACCCGCACGCGCGGTTCGTGTTCATAGATGCGTTCAACCCCCTCCAGGCGCTTTTCCAGCGGGAAGAAGCCCTGCTTGCTCCGGTTGACGCCGATGGAGACAATCACCTCGTCCACCAGCCGGAGCGAACGCTCGACCAGCGACCGGTGTCCGACCGTAAAAGGGTCGAACGTCCCCGGGAAAATGGCTCTTCTGATTACTTCCATTGTCTGTTTATGATGGAAAATAAATTATCAACACGGAGGCACGGAGGACACGGAGATTCGCCGTTCAGCGGAACGAAGTTCCTCCTCTGTGGCCTCCGGGTAATCTCTTTTCCTGCACAGAGAACACGGAGAAGATACGGCGTTCCGCCGTGCATTTCTCCGTGTCCTCCGTGTCTCCGTGTTGATAATTTATTCTTTATTTTCATGCACAAAGTCATGCCGCGCGAAATATAAAAATCCGGATACATGTTCCGGGGTTTTCCGCCTGCTGTCGGAAATTTTCCGCCTGTCAGCGGATTTTTTCCGCTTGCCAGCGGATTTTTTCCGCTTGTCGTCGGAAATTTTCCGGTAGTCATCGGATTTTTTCCGATAGTCATCGGATTTTTTCCGGTAGTCGTCGGAAGTTTTCCGATAGTCGCCGGATTTTTTCCGATAGTCATCGGAAATTTTGCGAATACATTATCAACACGGAGGCACGGAGGACACGGAGATTCGCTGTTCTGCGGAACGAAGTTCCTCCTCTGTGGCCTCCAGGCAAACGCTTTCCTTACACCAAGGGCACGGAGAAGATGCGACGTTCCGTCGCTGTGCTCTCCTCTCCCTTGTGGGGAAAGGCTGGGGGAGGGGTCAAAACACTGCGTTCCGCCGTGCCTTTCTCCGTGTTCTCCGTGTCTCCGTGGTGATAATTTATTTTTTACGTTCATGCACAAAACCATCCCGCGCAAAGTATAAACTGATATATCCATTCTACTGACTGCTAACTGCTGATTCGCACTAATCATTAACCATTAACCGTTAACCGTTAACCATTACTCTCTGTTTACCGGGTCTTCTTCCACCACCAGGTTTTCGATAATGAACGTCTGCCTGTCCATCGTATTTTTTCCCATGTAAAACTCCAGCATTTCCTTAATCTGGTCTTCCTTTTTCATGGTGACGGGGTCCAGGCGGATGTTTTTGCCGATGAAGTGCTTAAATTCATCGGGCGAGATTTCCCCCAGTCCCTTGAAACGGGTGATTTCGGGGTTTTTCCCGATTTCGCGGATGGCCTTCAGGCGTTCCTTTTCCGTGTAGCAGTAGAAGGTTTTCTGTTTGTTGCGCACGCGGAAAAGCGGCGTTTGCAGGATGTACACGTGATTGCGCTTAATCAGGTCGGGGAAAAACTGGAGGAAGAAGGTCATCAGCAACAGGCGGATGTGCATGCCGTCGTTGTCGGCATCGGTGGCGACGATGACTTTGTTGTATCGCAGTCCTTCCAGCCCGTCCTCGATGTTCAGCGCCGCCTGAAGCAGGTTGAATTCTTCGTTTTCATAGACCACCTTTTTGGTCAGGCCGAAGCAGTTGAGCGGTTTTCCGCGGAGGCTGAAGACGGCCTGCAGGTTCGGGTCGCGGCTCTTGGTGATGGAGCCGCTGGCCGAATCGCCCTCGGTGATGAAAATGCTGGAGGCGTCCTTATGTTCATCCCTGTTGTCGTTCAGGTGGATGCGGCAGTCGCGGAGCTTGCGATTGTGCAGGCTTGACTTTTTGGAACGCTCGCGCGCCAGCTTCGAGATGCCGGCAATGGCCTTGCGTTCCTTTTCCGAGTCGAGGATTTTCTTCAGCAGGATACCGGAGGTCTCGGTGTTGATGTGCAGGTAGTTGTCCAGTTCTTTCTTGAGGAAATCGCCGATGAACTTGGGCACGGTCGGCCCGTCCGGCCCGATGTCCCGGGAGCCCAGTTTCGTCTTGGTCTGGCTTTCAAACACCGGCTCTTCCACCTTGATGCTGATGGCGGCCACAATGCCGGAGCGGATGTCGGAATATTCGAAATTCCTGTTGTAATATTCCTTGACGACGCGGCCAATCGACTCGCGGAAGGCGGAGAGGTGCGTCCCGCCCTGCGTGGTGTACTGTCCGTTGACGAAGGAATAGTATTCCTCGCCGTACTGATTGCTGTGCGTAATGACCACTTCGATGTCGTCGCCTTTCAGGTGGATGATGGGATAGAGGGCTTCGGCGGTCAGGTTTTCGTTCAGCAGGTCGGCCAGTCCGTTTTTGGAGTAAAACGTTTTCCCGTTGAAGGTGACGGTCAGTCCCGAATTGAGAAAGACATAGTTTTTCAGCAGGTTTTCAACAAATTCGGCGTTGTAGGTATAGTCGGCAAAGATTCCGCCGTCGGGGACGAAGGAGACGGAGGTGCCGTTTTTTTCCGGAGTGGCTTCGATGGCGGATTCGCGGGTGACGGCCGCCCGGCTGTATTCCACTTCCTTGCACTCGCCTTCGCGGTAGCTGACGATTTTGAAATAGCTGCTCAGCGCGTTGACGGCCTTGATGCCGACGCCGTTCAGGCCGACGGACTTCTTGAAGGCCTTGCTGTCGTACTTGGCGCCGGTGTTCATCCGGCTGGACACGTCCACGACCCTGTTCAGCGGGACGCCCCGCCCGTAGTCGCGCACCGTCACCCGGCCTTCGTCGATGGCGACGGAGATGCTTTTGCCGTATCCCATCATGTACTCGTCAATGGAATTGTCCAGCACCTCTTTCAGCAGTACGTAGATACCGTCGTCCGGAGACGTTCCGTCGCCCAGCTTTCCGATGTACATGCCCGGACGCAGGCGGATATGTTCGCTCCATTCCAGCGTCTTGATATCGTCGTCACTGTAGTTGGTTTCCTGTTGCAGATATGAATTTAACTCGTTCATAATCGAATCATATATGTTTAATAAAAGCTCTTCTTGTCTTGTGATGTTCGCTCCTGAAATAGTCCCACTGCGCCTGTATGGCGTTGTTGGTTTCGAGTTCGGGATTGCTTTCGGCATATTCCACGCCCCGCTTGACGTACCGGGGAATCAAATCATTAAATATTAACGCGTTCACGCCCTTGTTCCTGTATTCCGGCAGGACGCCAATCAGGTAGAGGTCTATCACCTTGGGATTGCCGTAGAGGGCCTTCAGCAGCGGAATGAATCCGAACGGGAAAAGCGACCCCCTGGCTTTGCGGAGCGCGCCGGAAAGGTTGGGCATCGTGATGCCGAAACCCGCCACCGCGTCGTCGCTCCTGCGCAGCACAATGGTAATAAAGTCCAGCCGGAGCATGGGGATATACATGTTGACGTAATATTTGATTTGGGCCGGCGTCAGTTCGGTATATCCGTAGAGCGGGGCATAGGCCCTGTTCATGGCCTCGAAAATCTTGTAGGCGTAGGGCCAGATGTCTTTCCTCCGCTTGAACTTGAGGATTTCAAGGCCGTATTTTTCCTTGACGATTTCGCCGATGCGGATATGCTTTTCGGGCACTTCCTTCGGGACGAAAATGCGGAACTCGTGCCAGTCCGAATCCTTGACGTATCCCATCCGTTCCATGTGTTCCGGATAGTAGGGATAGTTGTAGATGGTGGCCATGGTGGCCATCAGGTCAAACCCTTCGACCAGCATGCCCTCGTGGTCCATGTCCGTGAATCCCAGCGGGCCGTGAACGGCGTTCATGCCTTTCTCCTTCGCCCAGCGCTCGACGGCCCCGAAAAGTTTGTCCACCACTTCCGCGTCGTCGATGAAATCGACGAACCCGAAGCGGGCATACTTCTGCTGCCACGTGTCATTACTCTTGTGGTTGATGATGCCGGCAATGCGCCCGACGATTTTACCGTCCCTGTAGGCAAGGAAATAAATCGCTTCGCTGACTTCGAAGGAGGGATTCTTTTTCCGCGAGAGCGTCATCATTTCTTCGTCAATCAATCCGGGGACATGGTACGGATTATCTTTGTATAGGTCGATGTTGAACTTGACGAATTTTTTCAAATCCCTGTCTGTCGTAACTTCTTTGATGAATACACACATGCAATTATTCGATTTTTGAGGGGCAAATGTAACAATTTTGGCGGTAGAAACAGGCGGATGTACATTTTTTTTATGTGGACGCGACCGTTTTTTTGCAGCGCCTGTCAGAACAGAGATAAAAACAGTTCCTCCACATCGGCTCTCATCAGGGTGCTTTTACCCGAAAACTGATTGATTAAAATGGCTACGGCATACTGCTTTCCGTCCCTGACGACATAGCCGCCATAACACCGGACGCGGCTCATGCTTCCGCTCTTCAGGCGAACCTTTCCCTGCAGCGCCGAGCCTTTAAGCATCGAGCGGACGGTGCCTTCCACGCCGGCCTGCGGCAGCGACCGGAGAAACGTTTCCGAAACTTCCGGGCGGGCCGCCATGAAGGCATACAAATCACATAAAAAACGGGCGGTCACCTTGTTGGCCGAAGCCAGTCCGCTGCCGTCGTACATCCACAGGGCTGCCGTGTTCAGGCCTTTTTTGTGCCAGTAGTTCCGGATTACCCTGACACCTTTCTCGAAGGAAGAAACGACTTCCTGCGACTCCGGAACGTATTGCAGTCCGAGGGTTTTCAGCAGCGCATCCGCATAGAGATTCTGACTGGCAAAATGCGTGATACGGATGATTTCCTTCAACGCCGGAGAATGGGTGGCAGTCAGTTTTTTCCGTCCGGCGGTCGTCCACTGGCCGGATTCCGACAGCACGCGGTAGCAGGAGGGTTCCTTTTTGATTTCGATACCCTGCCTGACAAGAAAGGCGTTGAAATACTGCGCCAGAAACAGGGCGGGTTCGGGAATATCGCCTTTGACTTTGATATGGCTGCGCCGCGCGGGCACGACGCCATACAGGTAGCGTTCGCCGGAAAAGGGAAATCCGGTAATATAGCAGCTGTCTTCCGGCACGGGCGCCGCCTTCAGGTAGTTGTGGAATACCAGCAAGGGCATGGCCGGTTCGCAGCGGGAAATGACGGGAACAGTGCCCGCCGCCTCCGATTCCAGATAGAGCGCATACTGATTGTCGAAGACATTCAGTCCGTAACTCCCCTGTCCGTAGTAACTCCCCAAATCCTCGCGCATCCATTTCATGGAGACGCCCTCCGTATCGAAAATGCTTTCGTCGGCAATGACACGTCCGGCGACGGTACGGATGCCGGCGGCTTTCACCGCCGCAGCCCACAGTGCAGGAAGGCTGTCCTTTTCCGCGTGCAGTTCGGCGGAATTGAGGGTCGGGTCTCCCGTGCCGTATATGTAGAGGTTTCCGTTCAGGACACCGTCACGAATCTCGCCGTCGTACAGGATGGAGGTTTCAAAACGGAAATCTTCGCCCAGGATGGCCAGCGCCGAAGCCGTTGTGACGGTTTTCAGCACCGAAGCCGGCGTCAGTTCGCGTTCGGCGTCAAAGCGGTAAAGAATCCGTCCGCCGCCGGTCACTTCCCTGGCCATGAAGGAAACGGAAGCGCCCTTTAGCGCCGGTTTTTCGAGAAAGCGCTTCAACGGAAGCGGCATCTGCTCCTGCGCCTGCACCTGATGAGTGCAGAAAAGGAACAGACACAAAACAGCCGGTAACCGGCCATAAAATGAAAGCGTTCGTGATATAAAAGTCTGCTTCATGAATGACACTGATTCAGGTTGATTGAATCAGCGGACAAATGTACGGGATAATTTCCAGAATCGTCGCTCGAAGACGAAAAAAACACGCCGATTCGGAGATGAAAAAAATAAAAGACGTTACACGGATTGTTTATACGAAAAATAGTTTTACCTTTGCACCCGTCTTCAAAAAAAGACGTACTTCAGTCGATTCACTAGCTCAGCAGGTAGAGCACATCCCTTTTAAGGATGGGGTCCTGGGTTCGAGCCCCAGGTGGATCACCTGCAATTCCTGATTTTCTTTGAAAATCAGGTTTTTTTATGCGCCTCTCTCATCTGTCGCAAAGGGAATCGAAAAAAAGTCGGGAAAATAATTTGGCGGATTGTTTTTTTTCATACATTTGCGCGGTGAAAACTCCCGAAAGGGTTTCATGCAAATGAAGGTCGTTTGCACAGGATGAGAAAAGTTCATTTGAATAAAAATAAAAACAAGTTGTGATATGTCCTATCTTCTCGAAAATAATTTTCCGCTGAACCGGAATTATAGCAACCTTTGGCACGGTTTTTGCTGGGGGGGGGGGATTTTTCCTGTTTATTAGTGACTTCACGCCTGTTTACGCCTGACAGACACATTCTTTCGACCGGCCGGAAACGGCCAATCAACAAACAATTTTGGACGCTACGCGGCCGGGTGCAAGGTACAGTATGCACGGCCGGAATAGCAGCACGCCTGAAAAAAACAGTACCGGCCAATGGTATCCGGGACGCATGGCCGTACGTCTCTACATGGCGTTCCGCCCGTCCGGTACGTGTGCCGGTGTTCGTACCGCAAGACCGCCGTCTCGATCCCGCGAGACGGTTATCTTGCAATCGCGAGATAAC
>JAISEZ010000044.1 GCA_031263835.1 Tannerella sp. | reverse complement strand
TTAGTAGGAGCGAAATGCTTTCGCCCGCAGGACAGCCGGCGGGAAAGCCGTACATCTCCATCCAGGGATACGGTATCAGGCGCTGCATCTGCCGGGACCATTTGATTCTGTATATACACTGATGTATCTATTCTACTAACTACTAACTACTGATTCGCATAATTCATAATTCATAATTACATCCGGCTGATTGCCCGGATGATTTGAATCAGTTCGCTGCCCAGTGCGTCGGCATCCGCCTGCGTCGGGGCTTCGGAGTAGATGCGGATAATCGGCTCGGTGTTGCTTTTGCGCAGGTGTACCCACCTGTCCGGAAAATCAATCTTGACGCCGTCGATGTCCGTTATTTCGCACCCGGCAAACTTCGCCTTTACCTGCTCCAGCACGGCGTCCACGTCTATCTCCGGCGTAAGTTCGACTTTCTGTTTCGACATGAACCAGGAGGGATAGGAGGCACGCAGTTCGCTGACGGTCATCTTCTTTTTGGCCAGATGGGTCAGGAACAGGGCGATGCCGACCAGCGCGTCGCGGCCGTAGTGGCTGGCCGGATAAATCACGCCGCCATTGCCTTCGCCGCCAATCACGGCGCCGGTTTCCTTCATTCTGGCCACCACATTGACCTCGCCCACCGCCGCGGCATAGCAGGGGCAGCCATGACGCTGCGCCACGTCGCGCAGGGCGCGGCTCGAACTGAGGTTGCTTACCGTCGCGCCGGGCGTATGGCTGAGGATGTAGTCGCTGACGGCCACCAGCGTATATTCTTCTCCGAACATGCGTCCGTCTTCACAGACGATTGCCAGACGGTCGACATCGGGGTCAACCGCAAAACCGACATCGGCCCCGGCCTGCGTCATCAGGCCGGCGATTTCGGTCAGGTGTTCCGGCAGCGGTTCGGGATTGTGCGAAAAATTCCCGTGCGGATTGCAGTGCAGCCTGCATATCTCCTTCACGCCCAGCGCCTGCAGCAAATCGGGTATGACCGTGCCGCCCACCGAGTTGACGCAGTCAATGGCCACGCGGAAACGGGCGGCCCGGATGGCTTCCACGTCCACCCGCTCCAGGTTCAGTATGCTTTCGATGTGACGCTCCTTATACCGGCTGTCTGTGATTACCTTACCCAGGTCGTCGATTCCGGCAAAGGTGAAATCTTCCGCTTCGGCCAGCGACAGGACTTCCTGCCCCTCTTCCGCATTCAGAAATTCGCCGCGTTCGTTAAGCAGCTTCAGCGCATTCCACTGCCTGGGGTTGTGGCTGGCCGTAAGGATGATACCGCCCGCGGCGCGCTCCGTCACGACGGCCAGTTCCGTCGTCGGCGTTGTCGCCATGCCGATGTCCACGACGTCAAAACCCATGCCGGTAAGCGTCCCCGTCACAATGGATTTCACCATCTCGCCCGAGATGCGAGCGTCGCGCCCGACCACTATCCGGCGGGTCGTCGCCGCGGAAAAACGGCGGCGGATAAACGTTGCATAGCCGGCCGTGAACTTCACAATGGCCAGCGGATTGAAGCCTTCTTCCGGCTTGCCGCCAATCGTGCCGCGGATTCCTGAAATAGACTTTATGAGTGTCATATATCCTGATTTTAATGAGGTGCAGGGGTGATTTTTCCCGTTATTTTATCCATTCAAAACCCGTATAGGGCGCCAGTGCGCCGGGAATGCGGATGCCTTCCGGAGTCTGGTTGTTTTCCAGCAGGGCTGCCACGATGCGGGGCAGCGCCAGTGCGCTTCCGTTCAGCGTATGACACAGTTGCGTTTTTTTATTTTCATCCCGGTAACGGCATTTCAGGCGGTTGGCCTGGTAGCTTTCGAAGTTGGATACCGAACTGACCTCCAGCCAGCGTTTCTGGGCAGCCGAGAAGACCTCGAAATCAAAGGTGAGCGCCGAAGTAAAACTGAGGTCGCCACCGCACAGCCTCAGTATGCGCCAGGGCAGCTCCAGCTTCCCGACAAGCGACTGTACATAATCGACCATTTCCCGCAGCGTTTGACCGGAACGTTCCGGTTTGTCGATGCACACGATTTCCACCTTGTTGAACTGGTGCAGCCGGTTCAGTCCGCGGACATCCTTCCCGTACGAGCCTGCCTCCCGGCGGAAACAGGCGGAATAGGCCGTATTCCTCACGGGCAGCTCCGATTCATTCAGAATCACATCGCGATAGAGATTGGTGACCGGCACTTCCGCCGTAGGAATCAGATAGAGACTGTCCAGCCCGGCATAATACATCTGCCCTTCCTTGTCGGGCAAATTCCCTGTGCCGTAAGCGGAATCGGCATTGACGAGGTACGGCGGTTCCACTTCCACATACCCGGCCTCACGTGCACTGTCCAGAAAGAAATTGATTAGCGCGCGTTGCAGTCGCGCCCCGAATCCCCTGTAAACGGGAAAACCGGCGCCCGTGATTTTTACGCCCGATTCGAAGTCAATCAGGCCGTATTTTCTTGCCAGCTCCCAGTGCGGCAGCGCGTCGTCCGGCAGTTCCGGCGTCACGCCGCCCGTCCTTTCGCAGACGTTGTCTTCGGCGCCTGTTCCTTCGGGCACGGATGCATGTGGCAGGTTGGGAATGAGAGTCAGACATTCCTGTATTTCCGTTTCGGCGCCGGCTTTGGCGGTTTCCAGCGCCCGGCTTTTTTCCTTCAATTCGGCCACCTGAGCCTTGGTCGCCTCCGCTTCCGCCATTTTGCCTTCCTTCATCAGCCCGCCGACGGTTTTCGACAGGCGGTTCACCTCCGTCAGGTTGGCATCCAGCGCAGACTGTGACGTACGCCTGACAACGTCCAGCGCAATGATTCTGTCAGTAATGTCTTTGGCATCAAAGTGTTTCTTTGCCAGTTGACGGATGACTTCACCCTGATTTTCCGTGATAACTTTTAATGTCAGCATGATTGTTCCAATTCTAAAATTACGCGACAAAGATACGCACAGTTTGAGTAAAATCATGCGCGCAATGTTAAAAACTCAGGATAAGTGTATTTTGTGCTGTACACAGTAGGGCTTTGTGCAGGGGATAGTCGATATATACTGTCTGCTAACTGCTAAAAAAAATCCCCTGTTTTGTCACATCACTTCCGGCGTTGGCTGTCTATATAGTGTTAAGGAGCAAAAATGCGGATAGTTAATTTTTTTATTGAATGAACCGAATAGCGGTATATATTGAAGAACTTCTTGCTGTCCTGTTTTCGGGAGAAGCAAGCGATTCAGAGGCTGGTGCAGAAGCTATTAAGCTGTCCGCACCGGTAAATTATACGATTCGGAAACATACAGTGAAGTTATCCGCCAACAGATGGATTGTCTCCGAAACGAATTATTAGAACTGATGTTTAATGATTTTTTTTAATTTAATTGCTTATGAAGAAAAATGTTATCAACCCCGGATTAAGCCGGATTATGAAGTTTGTGTGCGTAATGCTTTTTATCGGTGCGACCGGCCTGTCGGCCAGGCCCGAACAGAAACTGACCATCCGCAATCACAGGGGGACGCTGAGCGAGTTTTTCAAGGAAATTGAAAAACAGAGCGATTACCGGTTTTTCTATAACGACGAACTGGTGAATATTGAAAAGGAAGTGTATCAGCTGGATGTGAAAAACAAGTCCGTTGATGAAGTATTGACCGCTTTGCTGGCAAATACCGGATTGAGGTACAAGAAACTGGATAATAACCTGATTGTTATCTCTTCCATGGAACTGCTGCAAAGCGCGAGTGTGACGGGTACGGTGGTGGACGCCAGCGGCGAACCGGTGATTGGAGTGAATTTCTTCGTGAAAGGAACGACAATCGGTACGGTGACGGACGCTGACGGGAGTTTCACCCTGAACGTTCCGAATAATGACGCCGTGCTTGTGTTCTCCTTCATCGGGTACGCGACACAGGAAATCAAAGTCGGTACGCAGCGAAGACTGCAGGTGGTTATTCAGGAAGATAACCTGCAACTGGAAGAAGTCGTGGTTGTGGCATACGGTACGGCCAAGAAAAAAGACCTGACGGGCGCCGTGTCATCAATAGACACGAAGCTGATCGGCGTACAGTCAACTTCGACCGTAACCCGTGCACTGGAAGGTACAGTTCCGGGTTTGCAGGTAGCAGCCGTAGACGGGCAGCCCGGCCTGGACATGGGTATCCGTGTGCGGGGTCTGGGCACGGCCGAACAGGGGAATGCCAATGCGCTGATCGTAATAGACGGAATACCCGTCGAGACCTCTGACGCGGCTCATTCCAATCCCCTGTCCACGATCAATCCCAAGGACATTGCCAGCATTTCGGTATTGAAGGATGCCGCCTCGACGGCGCTGTACGGTTCGCGCGGAGCTAACGGCGTCGTACTGGTGACAACCAAGCGGGGCAGGTCGGGAAAGGCGAAAGTCTCTGTGGAAGCCCGCTGGGGAATCAACCAGCCCGGGCCGAACATGCTGCGAACCATCAGCGATCCGAAGGACGTATACGAATATGTCTGGCAGATGAATTATAATTCCTACCGTTACGGCGCCAACGGCAATGGCGGTTCGTCGAACTATTCGACCAATGTCCAGAATCCGAACGCGTCGCACGAAGAGGCTGCCCAGTTTGCCAGCCAGCACCTGTTCGACTACAACGGTACCTCCACCTTCCAGCGGAACATTCTTGGCAACTGGATGCTTTACCGTGTGCCGGGCGCCATCTATACACCCAGCAGCGAGGGAACATCTACCGAAAGCGCTGCCATGTCGGGGGCCTATCTGGTGAATCCCGACGGCAAGCTGAATCCGGATGCCATCTTCCTCGGATCGGATACGTACAAAGAGAATATTCTCCAAAATCGTTTCCGCCAGGAATATAACGTGGGCGTAAACGGAGGAACGGAAAAGGTGGACTATCATGTTTCACTGGGCTTCCTGCAGGATCCTTCCTACATCAAGACCTCCCATTTCGAACGCTACAGCGGACGTGCCAACCTGAATGCCCAGGCGCTGGACTGGCTGAAACTCGGCACGAATATTGCATACGCCTACCGTACGACCAATTCGCCTCCCAACCGCTCCGGCGAAGGACGCAACATGGGTGACAACAACGAAAATGTTTTTGCCGTGATGTATGGACAGAACCAGTTGACGCAGATGTTCGCCCGCGACGAAAACTGGAACTACAAGTATGACGAAAACGGCAAGAGACTGGTGCACATGTCGGCCGGCGATACCTGGTCGCCGCTGGGACCCACCGGCTCCAACTATTTTACACCCGGCAACTATGACGAGCTGTACATCATGGAAAATGACATCGACCGGCAGAAGTCAAACAACCTGGATACGAAAATCTATGCGGAGATCTCGTTCCTGAAAGATTTTACCTTCAACACGTCGTTTTCCATGAACAAGTACTTCATGGACCGTACCAAGTACCGGAATGCCAC
>JAISEZ010000029.1 GCA_031263835.1 Tannerella sp. | reverse complement strand
CCGGACTTAAGTCCGAAAGTCCCGGACTTAAGCACGGAAGTCCCGGACTTAAGTCCGGAAGTCGCGGACTTAAGTCCGGACGTTCCGGAGTTAAGTCCGGAAGTCCCGGACTTAAGCATAACGGGTATCAAAGTGTCGTCCCTGCGGGACGGCACGCTGTTAACCGCAGGTTACGCGGCGCTTCACCTGCGGTAGCGGCCCTCGACCGTTCCAAGTCCCGCAGGGACGGCACTTTGTTAACCGTTATAACCTGTTTATTTCCAGACAATGCCTGAGCTCCGAAAATGTTTCCGGAAACCGTCTGTCGTTCCGTCTAATCCCGGCCGGCATCGCAGGCAAAGCCGGGCAGGGCAGAACCGGCAGGATTCTCTATGGGAGCGGCTGCACGGCAGCGCCGCGCGAGCCGTTATCGGCGCTTTTCGCCCTTAAGGCTTTCCGGTTTTTTCCTCAATACATCCCATGAAAAGTCATCCCGCGCACGGTATCACTGCTGATTACCCGGTTTCAAAGGTATTTTTTCAGTTCCCGGTACAGTCGCTGTACGGGCAGTCCCATCACGTTGTAAAACGAGCCGTGGATGCCCTGCACGCCGATGTAGCCAATCCATTCCTGGATACCGTATGCACCGGCCTTGTCATAGGGCTGGAAAGTATCGACGTAGTAGCGGATTTCCCCGTCCGTCAGCGGCGCAAAGTCCACCGTCGAGGTGACGGAGAAGGCCGACTGCCGGTCGCCGGTGGAGATGACAACGCCCGTGACAACCTCGTGCGTACGTCCGGCCAGCCGGTGCAACATGCGGATGGCGTCGTCGCGGTCGCGGGGCTTTTCGAGAATCCCGTTATCCAGGATGACAACCGTGTCGGCCGTAATAATCAGGTCGTTCTCCTGCATGTCCGTCCGGTAGGCGTCCGCCTTTTTCCGGGCGATGTAGCACGGGATTTCCGCGGGCGGCAGTCCGTCGGGATACGATTCGTCGATGCCGGGAATTACGCGCACCTCAAAATCAATGCCCAATCCGCTCAGCAACTCCCTGCGGCGCGGCGAAGCGGAGGCCAGTATGATGTGACGGGTTGAATCTTCGAAAGCCATAGCCCCCTGCATGATTGAATCTTTGAATAATTGAACAATTGAATTTTTGAATCATTGAATCATTGAATCTTTGAATTTCCTCACCATCCGAACGCTTCGTCTTTCATCCAGCGCCCCTGCATTTTCAGGGTTTGTTCGATGATTTCGCGGGCGATACCTTCGCCTCCGTTTCTGGACGAAACATAACCGGCAATGGCCTTGATTTCGGGCGCAGCCGAAGCCGGCGCCACCGCCAGACCGACCCGCTGCATCACGTCGTAGTCGGGAATATCGTCGCCCGCGTAGGCAATCTCTTCGTCCTGCAGTCCCGTTTTCCGGAGGAAATCCTCGTAGTCGGACAATTTTACCGTGCTGCGCAGGTAGATATGCTGAACGCCCAGATGGGTATAGCGCGTGCGGATGTTCTCCGTATATGCGCCGGTGATGATTCCCACCTGATAACCGCATTTGACGGCCAGTTGCATGGCGTAACCGTCTTTGATATTGGCCGTTCGCAACGGGTCTCCGTTTTCCGCCAGCGGGATGAAGTCCGAAGACAAAACGCCGTCCACGTCAAACAGAAAGGCGCGGATTTTGCGCAGGTCATAAGGAATGCTGCTCATTGTCTGTTTCTTTCTTTATAAATGTGATTACTGATTAGCTGATAAACCTCCCGCATGGCCGGGTCGCCGGACAGCAGGGCGAGATGGCGGTCGAGCACCTGCCGGTCGCCGCGGACGGCCGGGCCGGTTTGTGCGTCGGACGGCGACAGCGCGTGAATCTTTGCGGCTGTTTCGTCAATCAGCGGCAGCAGGAGGTCGGTCGGGAGACCCTGTTCCCGGACGAGCCTGCCGGCCAGCGCGTACATGTGATTGGTGAAATTGCAGGCAAACACGGCTGCCAGGTGGACGCGCTTCCGTTTTTCGGAAGACAGTGTCTGCACGCTGTCCGACAGCCGGCCGGCGATTTCGTACAGTCGCGTTTCGTCTTCCGGCAGATGCGCTTCAATCAGGCAGGGGACGCGCCGGAAGTCCGTGTCGCGGTTTTTGGAAAAGGTTTGCAGGGGATAAAGCACGCCGTAATGTGCGGCGTAGCCTTTGAAAACATCCATCGGCACGCTGCCCGCCGTATGAATCCGGAGGCCGTTGCCGGCGGGCGTTTGCGCGATGAGTTCCGGCAGGGCGTCGTCCTTTACGGCAAACACGTAAAGGTCGGCGGTGGAAATGATTTCGCCCGTCTTCGCCGTCCGGTCGCAATGCAGCCGGTCGGCCAGTGTCCGTGCATTTGTTTCGTTCCGGCTGTACACCTGTTCGATGGCGTATCCGGCCTTTTGCATCGCAGCGGACAGATGTGTCGCCACATTTCCCGAACCGATAAAGACGACTTTCATATCCCGTTTCATACGCTCTTTCACATTACCAGCTGCCCGCGTGCACTTTTTCCCACGGCAGCTGCGTTTCGTCGACGGGCCTGCATGACTGCTCCCTGTGTCCGATTCCGATGATGGACAGGACGCCGAAGCGGGAGGGGATTCCCAGCAAATCGCGGACATACTGTTCGGCGTCCGCACGGTCTCCGGTTAAACGGTTCCGGACCTGACACCAGCAACTGCCCAGGCCGAGGTCTTCGGCCTGCAGCTGCATGTATATGGAAGCCACGGCCGCATCTTCAATCCATGCGTCGGTTTCGGCCGTGTCGCCCGTGACGACGACGGCTACGGCGCAGTGTTCGATGAACGCCGAGCCGGCTTTTTTGCATCCGGCCAGCTGTTTCAGCATGTTTTTGTCTTCAACCGCCACAAACTGCCACGAACGGGCGCCTTTGGAAGATGGCGCCGTCAGTGCGGCTTTCAGGATGCTTGCCGCCTGTTCCGGCGATAACGCCTGACCGGTGAATCTGCGTGTGCTGCGCCGGTTGATAATCAGTGATGTAAAATTTTCCATAAGCTGTCTTTTGAATCCAGAGGCGGCAAAGATAGCGATAATTTTGCCGGGGGAATATACGCTAAGACTTTTTTTCCCGTTAGTATAGGGATATAAACGAAAGAATTATGAAGATGCGTGCGCTGGTAGCGCTGTTGTTTTTGTCCCTGTCTGTGAACGGACTGGCTCAGGGCGGACGGATTCGGATTTCCGGGAATGTGCGGGATGCCGACGGGAGTCCGCTGGATTTGGTCGCCGTTCAGGTGCAGCATACGCTCCTCGGTACGATGACCAATGAAGAAGGCTTTTATTCTCTTTCGGTTGCGCCGGGTGATTCCGTTACGCTGCTGTTTTCCTGTTTGGGGTATAACAAAGCCCAGCGCATCATTCCTCATGCCGCTCAGGACATGCGCGTGAATGTGCAGATGAATTATGCGTCGATTGAACTGGCCGAAGTGAGTGTGACAGCCACTCAGCGGCAAACGACCACCATGGAAACGATTGATGCCGACCGGCTGAAGATTCTGCCCGACCCGTCCGGCGGAAACATTGAAAGCCTGGTGGTGACCTATGCCGGCGTTTCGTCCGGCAACGAACTGAGTTCGCAATATTCGGTGCGCGGCGGGAGTTACGACGAAAATATCGTGTATGTAAACGGGATGGAAGTCTTTCGTCCGCTGCTGATTCGTTCGGGCGAGCAGGAAGGATTGAGCTTCATCAACCCGAACCTGACGGAAGCCGTGCAGTTTTCGGCCGGAGGTTTTGAGGCGCGGTACGGCGATAAGATGAGTTCGGCGCTGGATATTAAATACAAGCAGCCCAGGGCGTTTGAAGCCTCGGTCTCCGCCAGTTTGATGGGGGCGAGCGCTTACGTCGGCAGTTCGACCGGAAAATTTACGCAGGTCTCCGGACTGCGGTATAAAACAGGGCGTTCGTTGCTGGCCACAATGGATACCGACGCCGATTACGACCCGAGTTTCGTGGATTTTCAGACCTATTGGACCTGCCGTTTGTCCCCGGCCTGGGAAATCAATTTTCTGGGGAATATGTCCCTGAATAACTATAAGTTTACGCCTCACAGCCGGGAGACCGCTTTCGGCACGATGGACAATCCGCAGAAATTTCACGTGGGATTCGGCGGGATGGAGCGCGACAGGTTCCAGACGCTGTATGGCGCGTTCACGTTGAAACGTTCGCTGGGCGAGCAGTCTGAAATCGGTTTGCAGGCGTTCGGTTTTCACAGCCGGGAGGAAGAAAGCTACGACATCACCGGCGTTTACTGGATGGATATTGCCGCCGAAAACGATTCGGAAGACGCCCTGGAAATCCTGTCGCTGGCCAGTTACCGCGAGCACGCCCGCAACCGTTTACTGGCCCGCGTCGTTCATGCCGGATTGTATGGCGTGACAAAACTGGCCGGCAATCACACGTTGAAGTGGGGCGCAAATATTCAGCAGGAACGGATTGGCGATAAAATCAGCGAATGGGAAAGCCGTGATTCGTCCGGTTATTCGCTGCCCCAGACCGGTACGGACGTGAACGTGATTGCGAATCTCTTTTCGGACAATCAGCTGGAAAGCGCCCGACTTTCCGCCTACATGCAGGATGTGTTCAAATTCCGTTCGGAACAGGGATTGTTTACGATTGTGGGAGGCCTACGGGGCAGCTACTGGACGTATAACCGGGAATTTATTTTCAGTCCGCGCATTTCCCTGGGTTTTATCCCGAATGCCAATCAGAACTGGACATTCCGTCTGGCGTCCGGCGTGTATTATCAGTCCCCTTTTTACAGGGAACTGCGAGTGGAAGCGAAAGATGAGCATGACAACAGCATCATCCGGTTGAACGACCGGCTGAAGTCCCAGCGTTCGGTTCATCTGATTGGCGGGGGGGATTATGTTTTTCGTGCGGTGGGGCGAAATTTCAAGCTGACGACGGAACTGTATTATAAAAAGTTAGACCGGTTGAACCCCTACACGGTAGATAATGTAAAAGTCCGTTATTATGGCGAGAACTGCGCGAAGGGATACATTGCCGGGATAGACATGAAATTTTTCGGAGAGATGGTGCCCGGTACGGATTCGTGGATTAGCTTATCGCTGATGAAGTCGGAGCAAACCATCCGCGGCATTACGAAAGCGCCTTTGCCTAACAGTCAGGGTTACAACATTTCGCTTTACTTTCAGGATTATTTTCCCGGCTACAAGCGGGCGATGCTGAATCTGAAAGGCGTACTGGCCGGCGGATATCCCGTCACGGTTCCCCGTAAGGGCTATGAAGACGGTTATCACCGTACACCGCCCTACCGTCGTGTAGATATAGGCATGACCTATCAGCTGGCCAGTGGCGCCGATGCGATTATGGACAGGCGTTTTTTCCGGAATTTCAAAAATATCTGGCTGGGCGTGGATGTGTTTAACTTGCTCGGCATCCGGAATACAAACTCATACTATTGGATTACAGACGTATATAATCAGCAGTATGCTGTTCCCAATTATTTGACCGGCCGTCAGATGAATGTACGCGTAGTCGTAGATATTTAATCGGAAGAAGAATGATTCCGGTCTCTGTAAAGAAAATGACGGAAAGATGAAATTTTAAATCAAATAGAATCAGGCGTTTGTGATTTTCTTTGAAAAAAACTCTTGAAAAAGTTTGGTGGAGAAGAAAAAATATCTACCTTTGCACCCGCTTTAAGAGAAAAGCGTGTTGCAAAAAAGGGAAAGGCGGGATAAAAGCCCGCGGACGCACACCGGACTGAAGGGTATTTTTCGGGGAAGGACCGAAAAAAGCTGCCTGAAAGTTTGGAGCGAAAGCGAAAAGGGATTACCTTTGCCGTCCGGTTTTGCGAAAAGCGCAAAAAGGAGTTCTTTGAAAGATTTACATAAAACAGAATGTAGTACAGGAAAGCGATTGGGCAAATCCGCCGCAGGCGTGAGGAGTCCGTCGCACGTT
>JAISEZ010000013.1 GCA_031263835.1 Tannerella sp. | reverse complement strand
ACCAGCACTCTGTCTATCCGTGCTCCGTCCATTTCCATGATTTCGAACTCAAAGTCTTTCCAGGTCAGTTTGTCGCCCTTTTTCGGGACACGTTCCAGAATCTCCAGAATCAGTCCGCTCAGGGTATTGTAGTCGTATTCGGCATACAAATCTTCCAGGTCGAAGTATTCGAGAAAGTTGTAGAAAGAATACTGGCCGTCCGCCAGCCAGCTGTTGTCCGTCCGTTTTTTGATTTCCTGTTCCTCGTCCGCGTCGAGCATCTGGCCAATCAGGGCCTCCATAATGTCCTGCAGCGTGACAATCCCCTGAATACCGCCGAACTCGTCCGTCACCAGACCGTATTTCACCCGCGCCTTTCTGAACTGTTCCAGCGCCTTGTACACGCTCTGGTTTTCGGGCACAAACTGCGGTGGCCGGAGCGCCTGCGACAGGGTGAAGTCCGGCGAATCAATCCGCCCGAACAAATCTTTCAGGTAAACCACTCCCACGATATTGTCGAGTTTTTCCGACGCCACGGGGTAGAGGTTGAAGGGATGCGTCTTCACTTTTTCGCGCACGCTCGCCGGCGAATCCCCGACGTCCATCCAGGTGACGTCGCTCCGGTGCGTCATGATGGAACCCACGTCGCGGTCGCCCAGCGTAAAGACGCGCTCCACAATGTCCTGTTCCACCTCCTGTACCTCGCCGCCGTCAAAACCCTCCTTGACAACAGCCTTTATCTCGTCTTCCGTCACCCTGTTTTCCTCCATCCCGTGCAGCCCCAGCAGCATCATCACCAGATGCGTACTTTTGGACAGTATCCAGACAAAGGGGGAAGCCACCGCCGACAGCACGTTCATCGGTCGCGCCATCACGATGGCCACCTTCTCGGCAAATCTCATGCCGATGCGTTTCGGCACCAGTTCGCCGAGTATCAGCGTCAGGTAAGTCACCGTCATAACAATCACCGTTTTGGCAACCGGCAACGCATACGGCTGAAGCCAGGCAATGCCGGCCAGCACGCCGGCCAGTTCCCCGGCAAACGCCTCGCCCGAAAACAAACCCGTCAGAATCCCGATTAGCGTGATGCCAATCTGAACCGTAGAAAGAAACTTGTCCGGGTTGGCCGTCAGGTTCAACGCCGTCCGGGCAAGCTTTTTACCCTTCTTCCACTCAATCTCCAGCCGGGCCTTCCGCGACGAAACCAGGGCAATTTCCGTCATCGCGAGCAGCCCGTTCAACAAAATCAATCCGGTAACAATCAATATTTCCATTTGGGAGCCATACTTATTTTTCCGGGACAAAGATAATGCGTTTCCGAATTTTTTGTACATTTGCCCGGCATAAATAAAACGGTATATCAAAGATGATTGAAAAAATCAAGACACTGCTTCGGGAGGTGGAAAACCTGGAAGCCGCCAGTGCGGAAGAACTGGAGACATTAAGAATCAAGTATCTAAGCAAGCGGGGCGAAATCTCTTTGCTGATGAATGAATTTCGGGACGTCGCCGCCGAACAGAAACGGGAAGTCGGCAAATGCCTGAACGAGCTGAAGGAGAAGGCGCAGCACAAAATGAACGAATTGAAGGCGCGTTTTGAACAGGCGCAGACGGGCAACCGGACGTTCGACCTGACGCGCACCGCCTGGCCGGCGCCTGCGGGCACGCGGCATCCGCTGTCGATTGTCCGGAAGGAAATCTGCGACATTTTCGGACGTCTGGGGTTCAGCATCGCCGAAGGGCCGGAGATTGAAGACGACTGGCACGTCTTTTCGGCGCTTAATTTTGCGGAAGACCATCCGGCGCGCGACATGCAGGATACGTTCTTTATCCGGCACCGTCCCGACGTGGTGCTGCGCACCCATACTTCGTCCGTGCAGACGCGCGTGATGGAACGCCGGCAGCCGCCCGTCCGCATCATCTGTCCGGGGCGCGTTTACCGCAACGAAGCCATTTCCTATCGCGCGCACTGCTGCTTTCATCAGGTGGAAGCCCTCTACGTGGACAGGGAGGTCTCGTTTGCCGACCTGAAGCAGGCGCTGCTGTTTTTTGCCCGGGAAATGTTCGGCGTGCATACGGAGATTCGCCTGCGGCCTTCCTATTTCCCGTTTACCGAACCGTCGGCCGAGATGGACATTTCCTGCATCCTGTGCGGCGGCAAGGGCTGTCCGTTCTGCAAGCACACGGGATGGGTCGAAATTCTGGGCTGCGGGATGGTTGACCCGAACGTGCTCGACAACTGCGGCATCGACAGCCGGCTCTATTCCGGTTACGCGCTGGGAATGGGCATCGAACGGATTGCGAACCTGAAATATCAGGTGAAAGACCTGCGGATGTTTTCGGAAAATGACGTCCGCTTCCTGAAACAGTTCGAAGCAGCGTATTGAAGATTTAAAGATTCAAAAATTTAAAGATTCAAAAATTCAAATTCGGACAACGGCTTTGCGAAAAGAAGACAGATATAAGGGCGTAATTGACTGGTTCGACCGGAACATGCCGGTGGCAGAGACCGAGTTGCGATATACGGATCCGTTTCAGCTGCTGATTGCCGTCATCCTGTCGGCGCAGTGTACGGACAAACGGGTCAACATGATTACGCCGGCGCTGTTCGAAGCCTACCCCGTGCCCGGAGCGCTGGCGGCAGCCACGCCGGAAGCCGTGTACGAATACATCCGGAGCGTTTCGTATCCCAACAGCAAGGCCCGGCATCTGGTGGGCATGGCGCAGACGCTGCTGTCCGAATTTGGCGGCAGGGTACCGTCGGACGTCGATGAACTGCAAAAACTGCCGGGCGTGGGACGCAAAACGGCGAATGTGATTGCGTCGGTGGTGTACGGGAAACCGGCGATGGCCGTGGACACGCATGTATTTCGCGTATCCGCCCGCATCGGCCTGACCACAGACAGCAAAACGCCGCTGGCCACCGAAAGGGAACTGGTCAAATACGTTCCCGAGGCCATCACCGGCAAGGCGCATCACTGGCTCATCCTCCACGGGCGATACGTCTGTCTGGCGCGCAACCCGAAATGCGAAACGTGCGGACTGCAACCCTGGTGCAGATATTATGCCGACAGGACGGCGGAAAAAGAAAGATAAAAACCACTCACCACTATCTGTCATATATCAGCAGTTCGTTGTTCATTTGCAGAAAATCAGGCATAGACAGCAGGGCCGTCGCGCCAGCTCCGGCGATTAAGTTTTGTGTATAAAATGATGCTGGCTACTGATTCGCATCATTCATTTACCGTCCCGAAATAATCAGCCGTTGCGTTTTGGTTGCTTTGGCAGACGTGCCGGTGCGGATGGAGGCCCGATAGAGGTAGATGCCCGGACGCAATCGCGCACCGCTGCCGCTGGTCAGGTTCCATGTCACGGAATAGGCCGCGAACAGGTCGGAGGAACCGTTCTCTTCGTGTTGCCACTGGAGACGCCCGGCCATGTCGTACACCTGAATGGTGACACTCATCTGCGACTCCGGCCGGTTGTGGTAGAGCATGAAGGTGACGCTCTCGCGGGCAGGTACGGGGCCGGCCGTCAACTCGGTGATAAAGGGCTTTAGGTCGTTCACGGCCTCGAAGGTGAATGTCCGCGTGGTCGAGTGGTTCAGCACGTCCCAGACTTTAAATTCCGCCGTGTGCCGTCCGGGAGTCATCGCCGGCATCGGGAAGCGGACGATGTTTTCTCCCCCGCCACCGGCAAGCGCTTCCACGTAGGCGTTCAGGTTGTAACTCATCGACGGGTTGTTGTCGACGGTCAGCGTCACGTCGTGTCCGACGCTGCTTCCGCCGATGTTCACCCCGCTCTGGTCCCAGAGCACGGCTACGAAGAAGGGCGTGTGATTCACCCGGCCGCCGTCCGTGAATGTGCTGTCGTTAAGGTACATTGCACGGATTTCGGGGCCTTCCGTGTCACCTTCCGTGTTGACGGCCGTCCCGCCGACCAGGTATCGCTTGAAGACGCCCTGCGCTTCCGTATTCGCCGTTTCGTCCAGCGCGTACAGGGTCATTTTCCCCGAACGGTTGGAATAGGAAATGTCCTTGGGGACGATAAAGGAAAAGGAAAACTCGCCGTCGCGGACAAGGTCGTTGACCTTCTGCAGCGTGTTCGGATAGTCGGTGTATTCAAACGGCGTACCCGTCCGGTTGTTGTCCAGCGTGGTGACTGTCTGTTCGCTGTCCATCAGGGTGACGGCCAGCGGGCCGTTGAAGGCCGTTGCTTTCCGGTCGTCCGCGTCATACACTTCACCCTTAACAGTGATTCGCTCCATCGCCTTGAATGTGACCGTATCGTCCGAAAGCGGCTGTCCGTTGATTTCCGTCAGCCGGATGTGACCGTCCGGATAAGTCAGCGTCAGCGCCGGGTCGCCAATCAGTATGAAGCGTGCCCGGTCGATGTTTTTGTAGTTTTGCTTGGTTTCCCGCGCCACTTCGCCCAGCGTCATCCGGCGACCGTCCACGCGGTCGAACAGATGCCTGTTCAGTTCCCGGTTGATGTCGAAGTTGGAGGTGGTATAGGCCACCCGCGTGGTGGTGAAAAGGGCGATTCCGCCGCTCCTGGGGTTGAGGAATACGTTTTCGCCGGCCGAAGTGGCGAATGCGTCAAAGGGGCCAAAGTCGCACGTGGCCGTAATCCACAGCGGCAGGTGCGGATAGGTGGCCTGCCGGATGAACCTGTCCGTGATGACGTGTTCGTCGCTCCACGAATTGTCGTTGCCGTGGCCGGTGTAGTTAATCAGCAGGGCGCCTTCCTTCAGCTGCTTCGCGATTGCGGCCTCCACGTCGGGATAGCCGGCCATCCCGCCCGTATTCGATTTCCGGTAGGCGTCGAAGAATATCTTGTTCGACAGAAACTCGGGATGGGACGCTTCCAGACTTTGCGTCAACTGATACGACTGCGACATGTGTATGACGTCATACCCGTCCGAATTGCTCCCGTCGTCGGCCACGAAGCAGAGGTTGTTTTTCCAGCTGCCGGCGTCCCTGTTCTCCATGTAGGCGATGACCTTGTCCACCGCGGCTTTGGCCTCTTCCGGCGTGCGTACCGGAAAGCGACCGACGCCCAGAAGAATCTGACTGCTCTGGAGCGCCGTCCCCTCGTTGTCGGCCAGGAAGGCGTAATAGTCCTCGACCACCAGCGAACCGGCGTTCAGGGAATTGCGGGTCTGATACGTCGGGATGAAATTCTCCATGTTGACCGTTTTCCACTGGGCGGTCAGCTGGCGGTTGTCGTAGCTGCCGTCGCCGAAAAGCAGCAGGAAGCGCGGCGCGTCGGCCCCGGACGCGCTCCGGTCATAAAACATCTTCATCATCCGGCGGATGGCGGTAGCGTCGGGCGTACCGCTCGAAAATTCGTTGTACACCTGCTCCGGCGTCACCACCGCGACGCTGATGCGGGTATGCGTCCGGTGATATTCGGCCAGCCGTTCGGCTTCGGCGGCGAAGGCCGGCGAGGCCACAATCGCCATATCCATCTGCGGCAGGGCGTGAAGGTTCTGGGCGGCGACTTCGCGCACCGTTTCGGGCACGGGGAAGGCGGCGGACAGGTCCACCAGCGCAAACTCGCGCAGGGAGGCATCTGCCGGTATCGCAAAGGAGAGTTCGCTGCCGTTCAGTGCCGTTTCCATCTGCGCCGCACGGAGGTCGTCCGTCACGTCGAACACCGCCATGTCCGCCGTCGCGTTCCGGACTGTGAACCGCGCCGCACTGCCGCGGGCGGCAAGGCTCCGGAAAAACGTGCAGGCCTCGCCGTAGGACTGCAGCTGCCGTTTCATCTGCAGCCGGAGGTAATCCAGGCGCACGTTGGTATGGCCGGCCACGCTGTAGCTGAGCGTCACTTTCGCCGTTTCCCTTTTTTCGCCCGTCCACGGGGTGGCGCGAAACAGCGCAACGCCCTTCGTATATAGATATACTTCGGAATTGAAGCTTTCCTGCCGGATGATTCCGTCGTCGAACAGCAGGCGGTCGTCCACGCTCAGCGATACGGTGCCGGACGAACCCAGGCCGTTGCCTCTCGATATGAAGCGGACGGTCACCAGTCCGTCCTCTTCCGTAATGCCGGGCGTCTGGAAGGTGAAATCCTGCTTCAGGACGCTCTCGAAGCTTTCGCCGAACAGTTCCCGTCCGGAGTTGTTGACGGACATTTCCTCCCTTTCATGTACTCTGTAATCGTCAAACGTCGTGATTTGCAGCGCGGCGCCGGCAGCGGCTGCCGGCGTTGTCGCCATGTCGTTCACGGGCGTGGCGTCCGTCACGAAATAGTAACCGTACATGGAGTAGGGATTATTGTCATGGACGAACTGACTGTCGTTCCGGGGGGCGTTGGGGTCGGCGCCATACGTCCACCGGACGGGGCCTTTCCCGTAGAACAGGAGATAATCGGCGGCACGATAGACGGGGATGGCCGGCAGGTCGTCGATATAAGGTCTGGAGAAATCCTCCTCCAGCATCCAGCCGCCGTAGCCGTGTACGGACACTTTCGCCGGGTCGGTGAAACCCATCTTTCGCAGGTCGGCGTAAGTGAGTTTGTAGATAGCGGTTCTGTCCACGCGGATTTTGACCCACTTCCCTTCCGAAAGCACAGACCGGTCGGCATAGAGACTGCCGTCCGCCCGGATTGCGCCCGCCGAAAACAGACCGACCAGCAACGCCAATCCTATCCGTATCATCATCATACCACCTTCTTTCTGCATTTTTGTTCCATCCATCGTTTTAACGCACATAAAAATCGAGTAGCCTGCTATCGCCGAGATATCCCTGCAGCCGGTCGCCGATACGTACCGCTCCGACGCCCGCAGGCGTACCGGTGTATATCAGGTCGCCCATGCGCAGGGTGAAAAAGCGGCTCGCGTAAGCGACGATTTCATCTACGGAAAATATCATGTCGCACGTGTTACCCGCCTGTACCGTCTGCCCGTTCACGTCCAGGCGAAACGCCAGCCGGCGGATGTCGCCCGCCGTCGAAAGCGGCAGGAACTTCCCCGCGACGGCCGCGCCGTCAAACGCCTTGCTGATTTCCCAGGGCAGTCCCCGGTTCCTCAGTTGCGTCTGGAGGTCGCGCGCCGTGAAGTCGATTCCCACCGTCACCTCCCCGTAATAGCGGTGTGCAAACTGTTCGGCAATATGCTTGCCCAACCGGCTGATTTTAACCACAAGTTCCGTCTCGTAGTGCACCTCGGACGAGAAATCGGGAATAAAAAACGGTTTCCCGTCCTTCAGCACCGCGTCACCTTTCATGAAAATCACCGGTTCCCTCTGTTCTAACGTATGATGCAGCTCTTTATTGTGAGCGGCATAATTCATCCCTACTGCTATAATCTTCATTTGTCTTCCTTTGACGGCAAATATACGGAAAAAGTGATATACTTTCACGTGACATGATTTT
>JAISEZ010000001.1 GCA_031263835.1 Tannerella sp. | reverse complement strand
ATATACTATGGTAACTGCCTTGAAATTCGGGATTTGGGCCGCATCACAGTCGGATTGGACGAAACAGTGGTTTATTATTAATCATGCGAATCAGTAGTCAGTAGATAGTAGTTAGTAGTTAGTAGAATGGATACATCAGTTCATATACAAAATCAAATGGTTCCGGCAGATGCAGCGCCTGTTGCCGTATCCCGATATGGAAATGTGCGGCTTTTCCGCCGGCTGCCCCCTACTAACTACTGGCTACTAACTACTAACTACTGATTCTTTGTCTGTTCAATAATCATAATCTCTATATTTGTATTAACCTTGTACTTTGCGCTCTTCAATCCATTCGCTGCCTGTAGTCTTCGTAGCGGAACGTCCGGAGGATTTCGAGTTTGCCGGCCGTTGTCCACAGGGCGATGGAGGGGTGAGGAACACCGTTGAACATCGTCGTTTTGACCGTCGTGTAGTGAATCATGTCTTCAAATATCAGTTTGTCGCCCGCTTTCAGGGGCTGTTCGAAAGACCAGTCGCCCATGCAGTCGCCGCTCAGACAGCTGCATCCGCCGATGCGCCAGGCCGGTTTGCCGGCGGTGGCCTCCGTTGCGCCGCGAATCGCGGGACGGTACGGCATCTCCAGACAGTCGGGCATGTGGCACGCAAACGAGGCGTCGATAATGGCTGTCCGTATCCCTCCGTTTTCCACAACATCCACTACCGTCGTCAGCAGGAATCCCGTCTGCCACGTGAAGGCGCTCCCCGGTTCGAGAATCACCTGCAAATGCGGATACCTGGCCCTGAATGAACGCAGGAGTCCGATCAGGTGCTCCGTGCCGTATCCCTTGCGCGTCATCAGGTGACCGCCGCCCATGTTCAGCCAGCGGACTTGCGGAAGGTAGGCGCCGAAACGCGCCTCGACAGCGTGGAGCGTCTGTTCCAGGTCGAAGGAGGTCGATTCGCAGAGCGTGTGGAAATGAAGTCCTTCAATGCCGTCCGGCAGCGTGTCGCCCAGCGATTCGCGGACGGCGCCCAGCCGCGAACCGGGAGCGCAGGGGTTGTAGAGCGCCGTCCCGACGGTCGAGTATTCGGGATTGATGCGCAGCCCGCACGAAACGCGATGACCGGCGGCCTGCACCGCCGGCCGGAAATGTTCGTACTGCGACAGGGAATTGAAGGTGATATGGCTGCTGTATTTCAGCAGGAGCGGGAAATCGGCGTCCGTGTAGGCCGGGGCATACGTGTGTGCCGGCGCGCCCATTTCTTCAAACGCCAGACGGGCTTCGTGAATGGAACTGGCCGTGGCGCGGGGAATCCGTTCGCGGATGATCGGGAACACCTTCCAGAGGGCAAACGCCTTCAGCGCCAGAATCACCTCCACGCCGGCACGCTCCGCCACCTCCCCAATCAGGGCCACGTTGTCGCGCAGACGCTGTTCCTCCAGCACGTAACAGGGCGACGGTATCAAATTCATATCCATCATGCGCTATTCTTCCAGGATGGTCAGTCGGGCATATTTCAGGAGCAGGCTTTTCGTTCCGAAGAGTTCGAATGCAATCGTGGCTCTGGCATTGCTTCCGCCGCCTTCCAGGGCAAGTATCCGGCCTCGCCCGAAACGGTCGTGACGCACGGTTTTCCCCACCCGGTATCCGCCCGGCAGGCTGTCCCGCTCGCCGGCATCCGGCACGGAAGCAGCCGGTTTCTTCGGCGGCGCGTCCGGCCGGATACTCCGCGAATAATGCGGAGAACGGGAAGGCGTAAACGTCTTCTCCGGCCGTGCAGTAGCGGCCGGCAGGCCTGTCCGCTGTTCCTCCTGCCGGTCGATGTAGCGGGGGTCGATGTCATTGAGGAAATGGCTGGGTTTGCATTTGCTGTTCTCGCCGTTGCGGAAGCGCGTCCCGGCATACGAGATTGTACAGTGTTTCCGGGCGCGGGTGATTGCCACGTAAAACAGCCGCCGTTCCTCTTCGACGGCTTGAAGGCTGTCTTTCGCCATGGCCGAAGGAAACAGGTTTTCTTCCATCCCGGTGACGAAGACGCTGTCAAATTCCAGCCCTTTGGCCGCATGGACGGTCATCAGCGTGACCTTGTCCGTATCCCGGTCGTTCCGGTCGGTGTCCTGGTCGGTAATCAGCGATACTTCCATCAGGAAGTCGGTCAGCGACGCTTCCTCTCCGGATTCTTCCCGCCGGGTGGCACAGAAGCCGGCAATGGCGTTCAGCAGTTCCTGCAGGTTTTCCTGCCGGCTGATGTTTTCGACCGTCCGGTCCTCAAAGAACGCCGCAGCCATTCCGCTCCGCTTCACCACCTGCTCCGCGATTTTCTCGGCAGACAGCTGCCTGTTTTCCGCAATCAGTTCCTCCATCATGGCGCGGAACGCCCGGAGTTTGCGGGCGGTTCCTTCGTTGACGGCCACGGCGTATTCCGCCGGAGCGCCCAGCGCCGTCCACAGGCTGACCTGATGCGCCGTGGCAGCGGTCAGCAGCTTGTTTACCGTCGTTTCCCCGATGCCGCGGGCGGGGAAGTTGACGATTCGCCGCAGGGCTTCCTCGTCGCTCGGATTGACCGTCACCCGGAAATAGGCGATGATGTCCTTGATTTCCTTCCGCTGGTAGAACGACTGCGAGCCGTAAACCCTGTAGGCGATATTCCGCTTCCGGAGCGCCTCCTCCATCACGCGCGACTGGGCATTGGTACGGTACAGCACGGCAAAATCGGCATAGCGGGCATGTTCCTTCATGCGCAGCTCCAGAATCTGCGAAGCGACCAGATAGCCTTCCTCATAATCGGAATACGAGGCAAGGATACGTATCTTGCTGCCCGGTTCGTTTTCGGAGTACACCGTTTTGGGAATCTGTCCCTTGTTTTTGTCGATCAGGCTGTTTGCCGCATTGACGATATTTTGCGTCGAACGGTAGTTGCGTTCCAGTTTGAAGATCCGGAAATCGGGATAATGATCCTTGAAGCGGAGCATATTGTCGATATTCGCTCCCCGAAAGGAATAAATGCTCTGCGCATCGTCGCCGACGACGCAAATCCGGCGGTGATGCTCGCACAGGCGCGTGACGATCAGGTGCTGGGAAAAATTGGTGTCCTGATACTCGTCCACCAGCACGTAACGGAATTTTTCCTGATACTTGAGCAGCGCCTCCGGATGGTCGCGGAGCAGGATGTTGGTCTGCAGCAGCAGTTCGTCGAAGTCCATCGCGCCTGCCTGAAAACAGCGCGCCTGGTAGCGCCTGTAGATTTCGCGGAAAAGCGGAATCCTCGCCCGCATGTCGTATTCCACCATCTCCCGGTTCTGCTCGTAGGAACGGCTTGTCATCAGGGCATTCTTGGCATTGGAGATGCGACTCTGTATCAGCGCGGGACGATAGATTTTATCGTCCAGCTGCATCTCCCTGATGAGCGACCGGATCAGGCTTTTGCTGTCGGCCGTGTCGTAGATGGTAAAGTCGGCGGGAAAGCCGATGCGTGCGGCTTCGAAACGCAGAATCCGGTAGAAAATCGAGTGAAACGTTCCCATCCACAGGCGTTGAGCCATCGTATCGTCCGTCAGGGCGGCGATGCGGCTTTTCATCTCGCGGGCGGCCTTGTTGGTGAACGTGAGCGCCAGAATACTGTACGGCGCATATCCCTGCCGCAACAGGTAGGCAATCTTGCAGGTCAGCACGCGCGTCTTCCCCGAACCGGCGCCGGCTACCACCAGCGCCGGCCCGTCACAATACGTAACAGCCTCGCGCTGGCTGTCATTCAGCTGTTCCAAAAATACTTCTTCCATGTCCAGTTTGTCATTCAGATGTGCAAAAATACACATTTATCCCAAAATGACGGAGAGAAAGGCGAATAGTAACTGCGGACTGATCACGGGAATTAGAGCACGGTCAACGTATGCATGGTCTGCGAAGAAATCTTCTGTCCTTCATCTCCATATAAATTTCAGGTGATTGTGTTATACATTTGAAATTTTGCTATCAATCGTTTATTTGCTTCTATCAGTTTCTCAAAGTGTATCATGTTCGAGTTATACAGTAAGTCATAATTGGCGTCTTTCGTCCCGAACCGATTCACGCCATACGCTACACTGTTTGCAGGTATGTCTTTTGTAATGATTGCACCGGCGGCCACGACCGTATTTTCACCGATTATTACCGGGCCTAAAATTTTTGCTCCATCGGCGATGATTACGTTTTTACAAATTATCGGATTACCGATATTTTCCCACTCGCTGCTGATTTTATTAAATCTCATATTGGTTCCGACCGTTACGTTCTGAAAGATGACAACGTTCTCGCAAAT
>JAISEZ010000324.1 GCA_031263835.1 Tannerella sp. | reverse complement strand
TTCTGTTGCCATTTCCAGGCCGAGGCCAGCGTGTCTTCGAGCGATTCCCGGGCTGTCCAGCCCAGTATTTCGTTGGCGTGTTTCGGGTCGGCCCAGACTTTTTCAATATCCCCTTCGCGTCGACCGACGATTTTGTACGGAACCCGGACACCCGTGCTTTTTTCAAAAGTCCGAATCAACTCAAGTACCGATACGCCGCGACCGGTTCCCAGGTTAAAGACTTCGACCGGCCCGTCCGACAGCCCTTCCAGCATCCGGTTCATGGCAGTCACGTGCGCCCTGGCCAAATCGACAATGTTGATGTAATCGCGGATGCAGGAGCCGTCCGGCGTGTCGTAGTCGTCGCCGAAAACGCTCAGTTCGGGACGGATACCGGCCGCCGTCTGGGTGAGGAAGGGAACCAGATTTTGCGGTATGCCGAGGGGTAATTCGCCGATTTCCGCACTCGGATGGGCGCCCGTCGGATTGAAGTAACGCAGGAGGATGCTTTTGAACGGCGCACCGGCATGAATCGTGTCGCGAATGATTTCTTCGCAGATTTGCTTGGTGTTTCCGTAGGGAGAAAACGCCGGCTTGACCGGCGCGTCTTCGGTCACGGGCAAGACGTCCGGCTGACCGTAGACGGTGCAGGAGGATGAA
The DNA here is from genome assembly GCA_031263835.1 of Tannerella sp. Classification (GTDB taxonomy): domain Bacteria; phylum Bacteroidota; class Bacteroidia; order Bacteroidales; family Tannerellaceae; genus Tannerella. The sequence goes on along the minus strand of JAISEZ010000324.1, from coordinate 3,059 downwards.
AAAACAAGTCCCTCGACGCCGTACTCGGGCATCAGTTCCAGCAGGTTGATTAGCGTCACCAGGTTGTTCCGGTAGTATTTCAGCGGCTGCTGCACCGACTCGCCTACGGCTTTGCTGGCGGCAAAATGGATGATTCCTTCCACGCCCGGATAGGAGGCAAACAGGTTTGCCAGTCCCGCCCGGTCGTTGCAGTCCAGTTCCTCAAACGACGGACGGATTCCCGTAATACGCTCGATACCGTCCAGTACGCCGGTATCCGAATTGGACAGATTGTCCACAATAACAACGTCATATCCTGCATGCTGCAGTTCAACCACCGTGTGCGAACCGATATATCCCGTGCCTCCGGTGACCAAAATTCTCTTTTCCATAGATGCTTTTACATTTAAATTATTTATGTGAATCGGTAGTTAGTAGTTAGTAGCCAGTAGTTAGTAGCCAGTAGTTAGTAGTGGGCAGCCGGCGGGAAAGCCGTATATCTCCCATACAGGGAGGGATACGGCAACAGGCGCCACATCTGCCGGGGCCATTTGATTTTGTATATGAACGAATGTATCCATTCTACTAACTACTATCTACTAACTACTAACTACCGATTATTCATACAATACCCGCAAATCCCATAAACGCCATCGCCAGCAATCCGGCCGTAATCAGCGCAATGGGTACGCCTTCCATCCCCCTGGGCAGCTGAACCATGCTCAGCTGCTCGCGAAGTCCTGCAAACAGGGTGAGCGCCAGACCGAAGCCGATGGCCGTCGAAATGGCGAAAATCACGCTCTCGAGCAGGTTAAATTCTTTCTGAATGACCATAATCGCCACGCCCAGGATGGTACAGTTCGTGGTAATCAGCGGCAGGAACACGCCCAGGGACTGATACAGCGCCGGCGATATTTTTTTCAGGATAATCTCCACCATCTGCACCAGTGCGGCAATAATCAGGATAAAGACAATGGTTTGCAGAAAACCTATCTGAAACGGTTCCAGCACGGTTTTCCAGATGATGGAGGTGATAATCGTCGAAAGGGTCATCACAAAAGCGACGGCGCCACTCATGCCGGCAGCCGTTTCAATCTTTCTGGAAATCCCGAGAAACGGACAGATGCCCAGAAACTGCGCCAAAACAATGTTGTTGACGAATACGGCGCTGATAAATATAAGAATATAAGTCGTCATAAGAGTTACACTTTCCTGATTTTGTTAATCACGGCAATCAAGTATCCCAAAGCGATGAAGGCGCCCGGGGCGAGTACCATCACCAACATGCCGAACGATTCGGGATACAGCGGGAAGGTGAACACCCTGCCCGTTCCCAGCAGTTCGCGCACGGAGCCAAGCAGGGTGAGCGCAAAGGTAAACCCGAGGCCGATGCCGATGCCGTCCAGCATGGACTTGAATACGTTGTTTTTTGCGGCAAACGTTTCGGCGCGCCCCAGCACGATGCAGTTTACCACAATCAGCGGGATAAACAGCCCCAGGCTCTTGTACAGCGCGGGGATATACGCCTGCATCACCATCTCCGCCGTCGTGACAAAGGTCGCGATAATCACGACGTAGGCCGGAATGCGCACTTTGTCCGGAATGACATTCTTCATCGACGAAATGGCCATGTTGGAACAGATAAGTACGAACATTGTGGCCAGTCCCATGCTCAGTCCGTTCAGGGCGGACGTCGTAGTGCCCAGCGTCGGGCACATCCCCAGCAGCAGTACGAAAATCGGATTTTCCTTCACGATTCCGTTCAGCAGGATAGTAAGAGGGTGATTTGTTTTCATTGTTTCCCAAGTGAATTGTTTATTCCCGAATCGGCGCTCTCCGTTTGGGAGGTCGCGCCGCTGGCCGTATCCATGACGCCTGCATGGCTCGAACAGGCGGCCCAGGCATTGCGTACGGCCTCCAGAAAAGCGCGGCTGCTGATGGTGGCAGCCGTGATGGCGTCGATGTCGCCGCCGTCCTGCGCCACGGTCAGTGCGTCGACCGCCGGATTCTTCCCGATAATCGAGCTTTTCCGCTCGCCGGAGGTCTCTGTATATCCGGTGAGCCGTTCCGCCAGACTTTTCCTTACCTGAACCGCCGGCTTGAACCAGTCGACGATTTTCGTCCCCAGTCCGGGCGTTTCCTTCTGTTCCAGCACCGAATAGTCGGCAATGAGTCCCTGTCTGTCAAACCCGACCATGATTTTTATTTCGCCGCTGAACCCTTTTTTGGAAAACGAGGTGACGGCTGCACCTGTAAAACGGTTGTCGCCGTCGTAGGCCCTGTATATTTCAAACGTTCCCACGTTTTCCACCTCCACCGTTTCCGGCCCTTCAAGGCGTTCATGCGGCGGCAGCACCTCCTCGACGGCACGCTGCTGTCCGGCCGTTTTCGATGCGGCAATCGGCGCTTCGGTAAGGGAATAGACCGAACCCAGCGCTACCGCGGCAAACAGCGAAATGCCCGTCAGTACCAGCAACATGTTGCTAAAACTTGATTCCAGCTTTGTCATTGTTTTTTCCTCCCTCCATATCTTTTGGGTTTGACATACCTGTTGATAAGCGGCGTAAAGGCGTTCATAATCAGGATGGCAAAGGAAACGCCTTCCGGATAGGAACCGAATACGCGGATGAGTACCGTGAGGATGCCGATACCGACTCCGTAAACCCACATGCCGGGCACGGTCATCGGCGAGGTCACATAGTCGGTCGCCATAAAGAATGCGCCCAGCAGCAGTCCTCCCGTGAAGAGATGCATCCACGGCGAAACGCAGATTGTCGGGTCTGCCAGATGGAGTATATCGGTGAAAATAAACACCGTGAGCAGGATGCTGACCGGGATATGCCACGTGATGACTTTCCGTATCAACAGGATGGCCAGCCCAATCGTCAGGGCAATGACGGAGGCTTCTCCCAGCGAACCGCCCATGTTACCCAGCAGCATGTCCCTGATTTCCGGGAAGCTGGCCGAACCTTCCTTCAGGACAGCCAGCGGCGTTGCGGCCGTTTCCGCGTCCGGCCAGGCCGTGTTCCATGCCACCGGACGGGGCCACAGCGTCATCTGTACCGGAAAGGAAATCAGCA
>JAISEZ010000302.1 GCA_031263835.1 Tannerella sp. | reverse complement strand
AATATCAACCATGAAAAACACCGGCGCGAAGATAGTGCATTTATGCCTTATGGCATAATTCCAAAACGTAAAAAAAATTAAAAGTATTATTTTTCTGCCGGAGAGGAGATTGAGCGGGTAGACTGAAAAAAGAAAGGCTGCCAGCTGCCCGCTGCGGGCCGAATTCCGGCGGAGTTCCGGCGCGGACTGATGATAGACGTATGGGAAAAGTCCTGTCCCGCGGCGACGCAACTGACGGTTCCCGTCTATGTAATCAATGACCTGAAGGAGCCTTTTGAACAGGAGGTCACGCTCGACCTGCTGCGCGACGGGCAGTCCGTATCGACGTATCGCCTGCCGGCGAAGGTCAATCCCTACGAAGTACAAACCGTCTCCTTTGCGCTGACACTGCCTGCCGAACCGGGCGAATATCAGCTGAAGGCCGGTATTACATGTAATAATCAACCCGTATTCAGTTTGCGGGACTTACCGGTTATCAAATGAAAACAGTATCCAATTATGACAAATACCCTTACATACGGGTTTCAGACCGTTCGGCGGACTGCCTGACCGGCTGGCCGGCCGTCACGCAGGAAATCGAACGGAAGGTAAAGCAGTTGAACAGGCCGGTCGTGACGGTCGTCGTCGAATGTTACCAGGGCGTGCACGAGAAGGAAATCGTCACGGCGCTGACGAAACAGTTTCCCGGAAGCAAAGTGATTCTTTCGCGGGAATACATGCTGTCGGCTGACACGATTAACGCTTTCTTCCAGCCCGACATCACCGACGACGAACTGTTCGGCTTCCTGACGCGCCACACCATCGACCGTTTCTTCGACACATGGCAGACGGCCGGCGTGCGGGCACGCATCCGGGCGCAGCAGAAAGGCGTGGCGATGGTGGTCGGCACGGGGGCGGCGCATCTCTGGCCGGACGCCGACATACTGGTGTATGCCGACATGGCGCGCCGGGAGATTCGGCAGCGTTTCAGCCGGAACGAAGTCTCCAACCTCGGCGTGAAGAATGAGACCGAGCGCGCATCGCTCCAGTACAAGCGCGCCTTCTTCGTGGACTGGCGAATCTGCGACCGGGTCAAGAAAGACCTGATGAACCGCTGGGACTACGTGCTGGATACGAATCAGGCCGGACAGCCGCGGATGATTACCCGCGCGCAGTTCGGGGAAGGAGTGGCCGCAGCCGTTCGCCGGCCCTTCCGCGTGGTGCCGTTTTTCGACCCCGGGCCCTGGGGCGGACAGTGGCTGAAGGAAGTCTGCGACCTCGACCGGGACGCCCCCAACTTTGCGTGGGGATTCGACTGCGTGCCGGAGGAAAACAGCCTGCTGTTCGGTTTCGGCGACGAGCGGTTTAAACTGCCGGCCATCGACCTTGTTTTCGCCCGTCCGGAGGAACTGCTCGGCCTGCCGGTTTACGGACGTTTCGGCGCCGAATTCCCCATCCGGTTCGACTTTCTGGACACGATGCAGGGCGGCAACCTGAGCCTGCAGGTGCATCCCCTGACGGAATACATGCAGGAAAAGTTCGGACTGCACTATACGCAGGATGAAAGTTACTACCTGCTTGAAACGGGCGACGGCGCCTGCGTATATCTGGGCTTGAAGGACGGTACGGTTCCCGGAGAAATGATACGCAGCCTGCGGGAGGCGCGGAAGAGCGGAACGTTTGATGCGGAGCGCTTTGTCGGCAAGTATCCGGTCAAAAAACACGACCACGTACTGATTCCCGCGGGGACGGTGCACTGTTCGGGCGCCAATTCCGTGGTGCTCGAAATCAGCGCGACGCCCTTCCTCTTCACCTTTAAGCTCTGGGACTGGGGACGTCCCGGGCTGGACGGACGCCCGCGCCCGATTAACATCCGTCACGGCGCAGAGGTGATTCGGTGGAACCGGACGGAAGCGTGGGTCAGGCGGGAAGTCCTGAACCGCGTCGAAAACATCGCCGAAGGCGACGGCTGGACGGAAGAACGTACCGGACTGCACGAGTGCGAATTTATCGAAACCCGCCGCCACCGGTTTACCCGCCCGGTGACGCACCGCACGGACGGCAGCGTGAACGTCCTGAACCTGGTCGAAGGACGGGAGGCGGTGGTGGAAAGCCCCGGCCAGGCCTTTGAGCCGTTTGTCGTGCACTACGCCGAGACGTTCATCGTGCCCGCGGCGGTGGGCGAATACACCATCCGTCCCTGCGGCGAGTCGGAAGGAAAGGAATGTGTCACCCTCAAAGCCTTTGTGCGCCACCATGCCTGACCGGCCCTTCGACCCCGGAATCGCCGCCGTTCCGCATCCCTCGGGCGCCGGCTTTGTTTACGGAGAAGACGTGTTCGGCCCGGAACCCGAAAACCGCCGGCTGGACGACATCCGCCCGAGCCTGCTCGACCCGGCGTGCACCGGCCCCGAAATCGTCTATTCCATTGCGATGGACATAGGGAAGAAGAAGGACCGGGAACTGCTCCGTTCGCTGCACCTGCTGTTTGGTGCGGTAACGTATGCCGCCGGCAAGCTCGGGCGCGAGCCGGTGCGCAGTCAGGGACATATCCACCGGGCCTCGCCCCGCAACGGCTGTTCGACGCCGGAGGTGTACGAAATCTGGGCGGGACGGGCCGTCATCTACCTGCAGGAATATGCCGGAGACCGGCCGGGACGCTGTTTCGCCGTCGAAGCCCGGCCGGGCGATGTGGTCATCGTGCCGCCCGGCTGGGTACATGCCACCGTGAGCGCCTCGCCCGAACAGCCGCTCACGTTCGGCGCCTGGTGCGACCGCGACTACGGCTTCGAGTACGCCGGCGTGCGCCGTCATCAGGGCATTGCCTGGTTTCCGGTCTACAACGGGCAAAACGAACTGGAATGGCTGCCCAACCCCCGCTATCAGCCCTCCGAACTGATTCTCAAAAAGCCCGGCGACTACGCGGCGCTGGGTATCCGCAAGGGCCTGTCCATCTACCGCACCTTCGAAGCCTCGCCGGAAACGTTTCGCTACGTCCCCGACCCGCAAACAAAGGCGCAGGTCTGGCAAACCTTCGAACCGTAACGGCCTGCCAATGATGCGAAGCAGGAGATAATGGATAGTAGATAGTAGTCAGTAGTTAGTAGATATACTTTGCACGGCATGGTTTTGTGTATTCCGGGCCGACGCCGGATGGCGTCCAACACGGATAACCCCATGCAAGCCGCAGGCGCAGCTCGGGGTAAAAACCGCATCCCGCTGCCTGAACTGCGACGCAGTTCAACTGCTACGCAGTTGTAGAGACGCGATGCATCGCGTCTCTACCCCCGAGCTGCGCTCCGCTTGCACGGGGTTATCCATGTCGGACGCCATCCGGCGTCCAGCCGCAAAGACGAAGCATTGCACAAAGCCATACCGCGTGCAGTATAACAATACAGTATATCTTAATTAATAACGCGAATCAGTAGTTAGTAGAATGAATCCATCAGTTCAAATACAAAATCAAATGGTCCCGGCAGATGCAGCGTCTGTTTCCGTATCCCTCTATGGAGATATGCGGCTTTCCCGCCGGATGCCCTGCGGGCGAAAGCATTTCGCCCCTGCTAACTGCCGGCTACTGACTGCTAACTACTGATTCACATTAATAACAGTTTAAAATCAATGACTTATGAGTAATTATCTTCCTTCCAACACGTTTGAATTTCAGAATCTTATTCACGATGTCCGCAAGCAGGCAGGCGACAACCAGACCCCATGGGACATTTCACAGGCTGCCCTGACCGACCTGGACACCCCGATTGCCGAATTCGACGCCGCCGTCGTCATCTCCGAGAACCCCGAAACCCGAACCTCCGC
>JAISEZ010000283.1 GCA_031263835.1 Tannerella sp. | reverse complement strand
ATTTCAAATCGAGCTTCATGCAACATGGACAATATCAGACAGTTGTCAGCCAATTTCGGACAAATTCAGCCCCTTTTTGTCCACCTTTCCCAAGGGGTACGATTTGGGTTGCAAACTCTGTCCTTTCGTGTCCTTTTTATGCGCGTATCCATATTTAAAAACAACAGAAAAAGCAATGTATCTGCTTGCAGATATGCCTTTTGTCTTATCCCTGTCCTGTTTTGTCTGCTTAACCGTTTTTCCTGAATAAATCCCGTCAGGGGAACCATATCCGTAGCGATGAATGCCCTACGGGCAATAGAGCGGGTTTGTTGACCCTCTGTTCTATTGATATGAATGCCCTGACGGGCAATGCACAAAACCATCCCGCGCGCAGTATAATACCGTCTATCTTGCGACCGATGGCTGTATTTTGCGCTATGAGCCTGATTTTTTCTGTCTCATAAATACTTTTCATGAATTTGTTGCAGGAAGACTTGCGAGTCGAAATCATCAATCATTGGCGACGTTTCACCCGCTGTCAGTTCGTTGCGCAGCATATTCGTTTTTTTCTCTTCCATTTCGAGCAACAGGATGGCTTTGCGAACAACGTCGTTTATCGAACTGTATCTGCCCGATTTTACGGCATTGACCACAAACTCATTATAATGCGTACCCAATGTAACTTCCATAATTTTCATTTTTTGATTACTTAATGACAGCAAAGATACAAAAGAATCCGGCATTCATCATTCATCACTAATGCGAATCAGTAGTTAGTAGTTAGTAGACAGTAGTTAGTAGGGGGCAGCTGGCGGAAAAGCCGCACATCTCCATATCGAGATAGGGCAACAGGCGCTGCATCTGCCGGAACCATTTGATTTTGTATATGAACTAATGTATCCATTCTACTATATACTATCTACTAACTACTGATTCGCATCACTCATCACTGTTTTCCGTTTTTTTGTTCTGCGTCCAGTTGAGCGCGCGACTTACTCTGTGTCACGAGGTAAACGCCGAGGAAAACCAGCAGCGAAGCAATGCCTTTGCTCCATCCGAACACATCCAGCCCCGCCGCGACCGCTACGGCTGAAGACACGAGCGGCTGGAGGTAATTATACATGCTGACCACCGTCGGGCGCAGGGATTTCTGGCCAAGCGGAATCAGCAGGTAGGCGGCAAAGGTGGCCAGCACAACGACGAACGCAATCCGGAGCGCCATGTCCGGCGACAGGGAGGCGTACGGAACGGAAACAACGTCGCGCCAGCAGAACGGCAGACTGCAAACCGTGGCATAGAGGAACATCCATTTCATGGACGTGACGGCACCGTAGCGGAGTATCAGTTTCTTGAACGCCGTCAGGTAGAGGGCAAAGGCCGTGCAACTCAATACGCACAGCCAGTCCCCCGTCCTGTTTGCGCTGCCGGAAGAAGGAACGGCGTTCCCGTTGAAAATCAGCAGCAGCGCCCCCGCTGCCCCCGTCAGGACGCCTCCCGCCTTTTTCCACGTAATCGGTTCTCCGAGGAAAAAGGCTGCCAGCATCATGGTCAGTATCGGCACCGTCGTCGTGATGACCGACGCATCAATGGGCGAGGCCATCGAAAGCCCCACGATAAACGACATCTGATTAATCAGTATCCCGAACAGGGAGGCAACGAAAAGCAGGAAAATATCGCGCCGGCAGACCCGCTCCCTTTTTACGAACGGGGACGCCAGCCAGAAAAGCGCCGCCGCACCGGCGAAACGGAAAAAAGTCAGCGCCAGGGGCGACATTTCGCCGTCGGCAAGTACGGTTTTGGACACGGGCGTATTCAGTCCGAAAATAAGATAGGCGGTGAAAAGCGCCGCATGACCCTTGAAATTTTTATCCTCCATTGCTGTGAATTTGCCTGCAAAAGTAAGCAATCTTTGCCCGGTCTGTCCAGGCGGAGGAGAGAAAATGCACGTTTGGCGTTTTCCCTTTACTAATGGTCAAAATGCAATTTTTCTTGTTTTTTATGACCGGACGGGGAGATACGGATGAATAAAATATCTATATTTGCCACTCATATGAAAATATAGAACATATCAAAATATAGTTTGGAGATGGATGTAAAGATTCAAGAACTGACCGACAAGATTTATCGCGAAGGAGTAGAAAAGGGAAAAGAGGAAGCAGACCGGCTTATTTCCGAAGCCACTGTGCAAAAGCAGGCTATTCTCAAAGAGGCGGAAGACACGGCGAAACAAATCGTGGAAGCTGCGGAAAAGCAGGCCGCCGAATGGAAGAAGAATACGGAAGCCGAGTTGAAGCTGTTTGCGGCGCAGTCCCTGGAAGCCTTGAAAAGCGAAGTGACCACGCTCATCACGGGAAAAGTCGTGTCGGAAAACATAAAGCCCGTAGCGGCCGACAAAGCCTTTATGCAGCAAGTTATCCTGGAGATTGCGCGGGAATGGGTGAAACAGGGCGGTATCACCGTCCGGACAGCCGATGCACAGGCTTTGACCGCTTATTTTGAGGGTAATGCCAAAGAATGCCTGAACCGGGGCGTGCAAATCGAAAAGGTGAACGGAAAAGACGCATCCTTCACCATCGCGCCTGCCGACGGGTCGTATAAAGTCACCTTCGGCGAAGAAGAATTTATGGCCTTCTTTAAGGAATTTCTGCGTCCGCAACTGGTAGAAATGCTGTTCTGATGATGAGTAGCGAGTATTATTATCTGATTGCAGGGCTTCCCAATATTTCAATAGAAGACAGTAAATTGCCTTATACCGTCCTCGAATTTCGAGAGGAGGTAGCGCATCAGCTTTCGGAAACGGACCAGGCGTTGTTGCGTCTGCTTTTCCTGAAATTTGACAACCGTAATCTGCTGCAACAAATCCGCTATCCGGACGGCAAACCTGACTTGCAGGGAAGCATTACGCCGGACGAATTTGGCGAACTGATTCGGGACCCGGAGCAGCCGCTGTCCGACGGCAGGAAGAAGTATAGTCCGGATTATATGAAGACCTTCCTCCTTGTTTACCTGGCGGCGGATGAAAAGGAAGAACAGAGCGTCATTCCGCGGGAAGACCGTCTGGCGGCGCTGTACTACGAGTACGCCATGCAGTGCGGGAACGCCTTTGTCGCCGCATGGTTTGAGCTGAACCTCCACATAAACAACCTCCTGACCGCCATCACATGCCGTAAATACGGGCTGAACCGGGCGGATTATATCGTCGGCGACAGTGAATATGCACAGCTTTTCCGAACCTCCGGCGCACGCGATTTCGGACTGGGCAGCGCATGGGAATACCTGCCCGCCGTGCAGCGCATAGCCGAAGAATCCAGCCTGCTTGTGCGCGAAAGGAAACTCGACCGCCTGAAATGGGACTGGCTGGAAGAGCATACGGTTTTCAAGACGTTCACGGTCGAGAGCCTGCTTGCCTGGCTGTTAAAACTGGAACTGGCCGAACGCTGGACGAAACTCGACGGGGAGGCGGGCGAACAGGCATTCCGCCGGATAGTCGGAGTGATGAAAACGGGCAGCAGCAATGCCCTCGAAGAATTTAAACGAAACAATAAAAAATAATGTATGGCTACGAAAGGTATAGTTAAGGGAATCGTATCCAATCTGGTTACTTTGGAAGTGGACGGGCCGGTTTCCCAGAATGAAATCTGTTACATCTCCGTCGGAGGCGTCAGGCTGATGTCGGAGGTCATCAAGGTAATCGGGCAAAATGCCTATGTGCAGGTGTTCGAGAGCACGCGCGGCATGCGTGTCGGCGACGAAGCCGAATTTGCCGGCCACATGCTGGAAGTCACGCTCGGCCCCGGTATGCTGTCGCGCAACTACGACGGCTTGCAGAACGACCTCGACAAAATGGAAGGCGTCTTCCTCCGCCGCGGCGAATACACCTTCGCGCTTGACGACGAAAAACGATGGAGGTTCAAACCGCTGGCAAAGGTCGGCGACAGGGTTACCGCCGGTCACTGGCTGGGCGAAGTCGATGAGAATTTCCAGCCGCACAAGATTATGGCGCCGTTTGTGCTGGAAGGCGCGTACACGCTGAAAACGCTGGCGCCCGAAGGCGAATACACCATTCGGGACACCGTCGCCGTCCTCGTCGCGGAAGACGGCCGGGAAATCGAAGTGACCATGATGCAGAAATGGCCCGTAAAGCAGGCCATCACCTGCTACCGGGAGAAGCCCCGCCCCTACAAACTGCTCGAAACGGGCGTGCGTACGATTGACACCGTCAATCCGATTGTGGAGGGCGGCACCGGGTTTATCCCCGGCCCGTTCGGTACGGGAAAGACCGTCATGCAGCACGCCATCTCCAAACAGGCCGAGGCCGACATCGTCGTCATTGCCGCCTGTGGCGAGCGTGCCAACGAAGTGGTAGAGATATTCGCCGAGTTCCCGCACCTGGTCGACCCGCACACCGGCCGCAAGCTGATGGAGCGTACGATTATCATCGCCAACACGTCCAACATGCCCGTGGCCGCCCGCGAAGCGTCGGTCTATACGGCGATGACGATTGCCGAGTATTACCGCAGCATGGGGCTGAAGGTGCTGCTGATGGCCGACTCGACCTCGCGCTGGGCGCAGGCGCTGCGTGAGATGTCGAACCGGCTGGAAGAACTGCCCGGCCCGGATGCATTCCCGATGGATTTGTCGGCCATCATTGCCAACTTCTACGCCCGTGCGGGCTTTGTGGTGCTGAACAACGGCGAAACCGGCTCGGTGACGTTCATCGGAACGGTATCGCCTGCCGGCGGTAACCTGAAAGAGCCGGTGACGGAAAATACGAAGAAGGTGGCGCGCTGTTTCTACGCCCTTGAGCAGGAGCGCGCCGACCGCAAGCGCTATCCGGCCATCAACCCCATCGACAGCTATTCCAAGTATCTGGAATATCCCGAATTTCAGGAATACATCGCCCGGCATATCTCGGAGACGTGGATTGAGAAGGTGAACGAAATCAAGACACGCATGTTGCGCGGCAAGGAAATCTCGGAACAGATTAACATCCTCGGCGACGACGGCGTACCGGTGGACTATCACGTGACGTTCTGGAAATCGGAACTGGTTGACTTTGTGATTCTGCAGCAGGACGCCTTCGACCCCGTCGATGCGGTGACCCCGCTCGAACGTCAGGAGTTCATGCTGAACAGGGTGGTGAACATCTGCCGTACCGAATTCCGGTTTGACGCCTTCACCGAGGTGACGGACTATTTCAAGAACCTGATTAACATCTTCAAGCAGATGAATTACTCCGAATACGGAAGCGAACAGTTTGGCAGCTTCGACCGCCGGCTGGACGAACTGCTTAATGAACGAAAGGAAAATTAATACGATATGGCGACAAAAGCATTTCAAAAGATATATACGAAGATTACCCAAATCACGAAAGCAACCTGTTCGCTCAGGGCAACGGGCGTAGGGTACGACGAGCTGGCCTCCGTCAACGGCAAGCCGGCCCAGGTAGTGAAAATCATCGGCGACGAAGTCACGCTGCAGGTATTTTCCGGCACGGAAGGCATCCCGACCAATGCCGAGGTAGTATTTATGGGCAAGGCGCCCACGCTGAAGGTGAGCGAACAGCTGGCCGGCCGTTTCTTCAACGCCTACGGCGAGCCGATGGACGGCGGGCCGGTCATCGAAGGCGAGGAGGTTGAAATCGGCGGCCCGTCGGTGAATCCCGTCCGCCGCGAGCAGCCGTCGGAACTGATTGCGACCGGCATTGCAGGCATCGACCTGAACAATACCCTTGTCACGGGACAGAAGATTCCCTTCTTCGCCGACCCCGACCAGCCGTTCAATCAGGTCATGGCCATGGTCGCCCTGCGCGCCCGGTCGGACAAAATCATCCTCGGCGGCATGGGTATGACCAACGACGATTACCTGTTTTTCAGGAACGCATTCAGCAACGCCGGCGCGCTGGACCGCATTGTCAGCTTCATCAACACCACGGAAAATCCGTCGGTGGAGCGGCTGCTGATTCCCGACATGGCGTTGACGGCAGCGGAATATTTCGCCGTGCGGAAGCATGAAAAAGTACTGGTGCTGCTGACCGACATGACGAACTATGCCGACGCACTGGCCATCGTGTCGAACCGGATGGACCAGATTCCGTCGAAGGATTCCATGCCCGGTTCCATATACTCCGACCTGGCGAAGATATACGAAAAGGCCGTGCAGTTCTCCGACGGCGGCAGCATCACGATTATCGCCGTGACGACGCTTTCGGGCGGCGACATCACTCATGCGGTGCCCGACAATACGGGATACATCACCGAAGGACAGCTCTATCTCCGCCGCGACAGCGACGTGGGCAAGGTCATCGTCGACCCCTTCCGCAGCCTCTCGCGTCTGAAGCAGCTGGTCACCGGCAAGAAAACGCGCGAAGACCATCCGCAGGTGATGAACGCCGCCGTACGTCTCTACGCCGACGCTGCCAATGCCAGAACCAAGCTCGAAAACGGTTTCGACCTGACAGATTACGACAACCGTACCCTGGCTTTTGCCCGGGATTATTCGGAAAAACTGCTGGCCATCGACGTGAACCTCGACACAACCGAGATGCTCGACGTGGCCTGGAACCTGTTTGGCCGCTATTTCACGCCGGCGGAAGCCAACATCAAACAGGAACTGGTGGACAGGTACTGGAAGGATTCAAAGAATTCAATAATTCAATGATTCAAAGATTCAATAATTCAACAGGTGAAGGAACAGGGTTATTGCGAAATACTATTTTAAACCCCTCAAATTCGAGGGGTTTAATGGCAAAAAATAAATATGGAAAGGTATCGAAACGATATGAGTAAAAAAGGAACAATGGCATTGTCTGGAAATAAACATTACATTTCTGGACTGCTTCGTTCCTCGCAGGGACGGATTGGCGAGCGTTCGTTTTCCAGCGGTCGCCAGGCCGCCCGTCCTTGCGAACGCAGTGAAGCAATCCAGAAAATACCCTTCGGCAATTCGATTTATTGGATGGTTTATTTTCTGACAATGCCAATGACGGTTACACGGGGCCGAGATTATTTTCTATGTAATTCCATCGAATTCGATGGAATTAAAAATAGGGCAGGTTCAAATGGTTTTTCGTTGACGCCGAAACGTTCAAAAAGGAAATTACAAAGGATTCAATAATTCAAATGATTCAATAAATTCAAAGATTCAAAAGCAGTATACTCAGCCGGCTGCCTCTCCCTTCTCTTGTGGAGGGAGGCCGGGGGAGAAATTTAATTATTAATAAAGAAAGAAAGGAGATTTAGAAATGAAATCAAACAAGCATCTGACGAAAGTGCCGCCCGCACTGATTGCCTCACTGGAAGATTCGACCAACATGTCGATTGAAGAGATTGCCCCGTATGACCCGGGACTTACGCCCCACGACCGCATGACTATCCCCCGGATGGGTGAGAAGACGCTCGCGTTCGTGGAGAAAGCGCACGAATATGCCAAGGCCAATCCGGCGCTGTGTCCTTCGTTCCTGGACATGGACGCCTTTGACATTGACTACGCCGATGCGCGCAACCTGTGGAACCTGCGCAACAAGGCCAAACAGTTATTTGACATCTTCAACGACATCGTAGCGCTCGCCGGCAGCGAAGCCTATCAGGCCGCGCTTCTGTTCTACCATGCCGTCAAGATGGCCGCAGACCAGGGCGTACCCGGTGCGAAGGCCATTTACGATGAACTGCGCAAGCGTTTTCCGCATCTGACCCGCAAGCCCGCCCCCGTCCCGAATACGGATACGGATACGGAAACTGCCGAAGACGAATGAAGCATGGAATGCAGTCAGTTGAGCACGAAACGGCCGGTAACCGTCCGTCCCGGTGGCGGACGGCGCCGGTCGAAAGCAGCGACATTTTGTCCCGGACATGAATGGCTGTATCCGAATCATGGAATTTTCCACGAGGAAGATACAGCGATTCATCCAAATCATGGAATTTTCCATCAAAAAGGCAGGTCAATCTACCTCAACTGTGAAAATTTCTATGAAAAAGGGAGATTGATCCACCTCGATTGTGAAAAAATCCATCAAAAAGGCAGATCAATCTATCTCAATTGTGAAAATTTCTATGAAAAAGGCAGATCAATCCCCCTTTTTCATAGAAATTTCCATGAAATCATGGATCGATCCGTCAAAATGATAAACCGTTCTGTCTATTCGTAGAAAGTTGTATGAAAAAGAAGGAATTTAGCATCAAATTGAATCATTGAATCATTGAATCATTGAATCATTGAATCATTGAATTTTAGAGTAATGGAAAAGAATAAAAAAACATCGTCATGGCCATCAGATTTCAATATAACAAGACCTCGCTTCAGCAGCTGGAGAAGCAGCTGAAGATACGCGAGCGCTCGCTGCCGACCATCAAGAGCAAGGAAAGCGCCCTGCGCATGGAGGTGACGCGCACCAAAGAAGAGGTTCATGCACTGGAACTTCAGCTCGAAAACGAAATCCGCAGCTACGGGAACATGATGGTCCTGTGGAACGAGTTCCGGGCGGACTTAATCGGCGTCAGGGACGTATCGCTGTCGACAAGGAAGATTGCCGGCGTCGTGATTCCCGTGCTGGGAAACATCGACTTTGAAATCAGGCCCTACAGCCTGTTCAACATGCCCTCGTGGTTCGCCGACGGCATCGAACTGCTGAAGGGACTGGCGCGGACGGGCATCGAAGCCGAGTTTGCGATGATGAAGCTGGAGTTGCTGGAACATGCGCGCAAGAAGACGACGCAGAAAGTGAATCTGTTCGAGAAAGTCCAGATTCCCGGCTACAGGGACGCCATCCGGAAAGTGAAACGCTACATGGAAGACGAACAGAGCCTGTCCAAAGCCTCGCAGAAGATTATGCGCGCCAATCAGGAAAAACGCAGGCAAAAAGAAGAGGAGATAGCCGTATGATTGTAAAAATGAGCAAATACGCCTTTATGGTGTATCACAGGGAATATGAATCGTTTCTGGGACGGTTGCGCCGGATTGGAGCCGTACATGTTCAGGAGCGGGAACCGGAGGCCGCCAATCTGGCGGAGAGCCAGCTGCTGACGGCCGAACGCAAGCGCCTGCGGACGCACATGCACTTTCTGGAAAAACGGCAGAAGGAAGCGCAGGCAAAGGACGGGAAGAACAGGCGAAAGCTGGCGCCGGCGCCGCCCTTCGGCATCAGCGAAGACGGAGGCATCGCCCTGCTGAATGAAATCGAACAGACCGGCGAACAGCTGGTTAAGCAGCAGGCCGTCAAACAGTCCCTGGAAAAGGACATGGCTTCGCTGTCGGTATGGGGCGACTTTGATTATGCAACCATCGACCGCCTGCGGCAGGCCGGATATGATGTGACATTTTTCACCTGTCCGGCCTCCGGATATGATACGGCGTGGGAAGACCGCTATGATGCGATTCGTATCGGTCAGGTACAGTCGACGGTTTACTTCCTCACCGTCACGCCCTCACAGACGCCGCCTGAAATCGGCGCCGAACGTGTCCGGTTACCGGAACACAGTTTGAGCGAACTCCGCGAACGCCTGGCGGCGGAACAGGAACATACCGCCGAACTGAACCGGAAACTGACGGAAATCGCGTTCAGCGGCTACCGTTCGCTGGAAAGCTATGACAGACTGCTGGCGAACGAGGCGGCCACGGAAAACGTGCGCATGTACACGGGTCGCGAGGCGGACAACAAGCTGCGGCTGCTCGAAGGATGGATTCCGGCGGTGAAGGAAAAGGAAATGGAAGAGGCGCTTGCGGCGGAAGGCTATTTTTTTCAGAAGCTGAAAGTGACCGCCGACGACGATGCGCCCATCCAGTTCAGGAACAACGCCTTTTCGCGCCTGTTCGAACCCATCAGCCGCCTGTACATGCTGCCGAAGTACAACGAACTGGACATGACGCCCTTTCTGGCGCCGTTCTTCATGGTGTTTTTCGGGCTGTGTCTGGGCGATTCGGGATACGGACTGTTGCTGCTGCTTGCCGCAACGGGAGCGAAACGGTTCATGTCCCAAAAGCTGCCGGACTCGATGATGCCCGTGCTTTCGCTGGTACAGGTACTGGGGACGTCGACGTTTTTCTGCGGCCTGCTGACCGGCGCGTTTTTCGGCGCGAACGTGTACGAATGGGGCATTCCGGCGCTGGACTGGCTGAAGGAAAGGGTCGTGCTGGATAACAGCCAGATGTTCACGATGGCGCTGCTGCTGGGGGTCGTACAGATTCTTTTCGGCATGTGCCTGAATATCGTAAACCGGGTGATTCAGCTCGGATTTGTCCACGCACTGTCCAACATCGGGTGGGTCATTCTGCTGATAAGCATCGGCCTGGCCTGGCTGTTTCCGGGCATGATGCCGATGTTCGGAACGGTGCACCTGGCGGTCATGGGCGTCGCCGCCGTTTTGATTTTCCTGGTCAACTCGCCGGGGAAAAACATTTTCCTGAACATCGGAGTGGGACTGTGGGACACCTATAACATGGCGACCGGGCTGCTGGGCGACGTGCTGTCCTACGTCCGCCTGTTCGCCCTCGGCCTGTCGGGCGGCATCCTGGCCGGCGTATTCAACAGCCTGGCCACGGGGATGAGTCCCGATAACGTGGTGTTAGGCCCGGTGGTGATGGTGTTGATATTTCTGCTCGGACACGCGCTCAATATCTTCATGAATGTACTGGGTGCGGTGGTACATCCGATGCGTCTCACGTTCGTGGAATTTTTCAAGAACGCAGGGTACACGGGAGGCGGCAAGGCCTACCGACCCTATAAATGGAATTATTAATCAAGTAACAATACATAATTTTTGAAACTATGGAAATGAATTTATTATTGGCGTATGCAGGTATAGCCCTGATGCTCGCCCTGTCGGGTGTCGGAAGTGCATACGGTGTCACGATTGTAGGGAGTGCGGCGGTAGGCGCGATGAAAAAGACGGACGGCGCGTTCGGTAATTTTCTGGTGCTGACGGCGCTTCCCGGTACGCAGGGTCTGTACGGATTTGCGGGATACTTTATGTTTCAGAACATATTCGGTCTTCTCACGTCCTCCATTACGGGCCTTCAGGCGGCGGCCGTATTCGGCAGCAGTTTGTCGATGGGGCTGGTCGGACTGTTTTCGTCCATCCGTCAGGGCAAAGTCTGCGCCGACGGCGTTGCCGCCATGGGTCAGGGACATGACGTGTTTACAAACACACTGATTCTGGCCGTATTTCCCGAATTATATGCCATCATCGCGCTGGCCGCCGTCTATTTGATGGGCGCCGCCGTCGTGTGAAACGGATGTTTTTTTTTTTGTGAAAGAGAAAGCCGTCTCCGTTCAAAGGGACGGCTTTTTTTCGGGCAGCAGTAAACCTCCGGAACATGTTCGGGATTCCCGATGTGTCGAGAAAAACGAACTGTTATATCCTGATTCTCCCAAAAGGCGGGATCCTTACTTTAACCCGGCGTAGCGTCTTCGCTATGCCGGGTCGGGGAGACTAAGGCATTGTCAGGAAATAAACCATCCAAAAAATCGAATTGCCGGAGGATATTTTCCGGATTGCTTCGTGCCTCGCAACTTCTCGCAGGGACGGGTCGACGAGCGTTCGTTTTCCAGCGGTCGCCAAGCCGCCTGTCCTTGCGAACGCAGTGAAGCAATCCGGAAAAATATCCTCCGGCAATTCGATTTATTGGATGGTTTATTTCCTGACAACGCCTTTGGATGGCTTTATGCGTGGATACGAAAAAAATGAGCGAATGAGCCAGTATGTCACTGAGTCAATTCATTCTCACATTATACTGTGCGCGGGACGGTTTTATGCATGAACATAAAGAATGTATTATCAACACGGAGACACGGAGAACACGGAGACACGCCGTATTTTCTCTGTGTCCGCTGTGCAGGGAAAGCGTTTGTCCGGAGGCCACAGAGGAGGAACTTCGTTCCGCAGAACAGCGAATCTCCGTGTTCTCCGAATTCTATGGTCAATTCCAAATCATTTGATAATTATCAACTCATTGTTTTGTGATAATTGACCTGCTTACAATATATTTAACGGGTCTCTGTAATCACTTTGAAACGCCTGCCTTTTTCTCTCCACGGCAAATATGCGGTGCAGCAGTTTGTTTCGAACATTGCTGATAACGGCTTTCGGCGGTTTGCCCTCTTCCATTTTCCGCCGGTAATAATGCCTTAATTCATTATCGTAGACAACGGCAGCCCTGGCCGCCTGCGTCAGGAGCGCTTTGAGCTGCCTGTCGCTTCCGGTTCTGCGGATGTGCCTGCCCCGCCTGCGCGAAGTGCCCGAAGAACCGTCAAAGGGAGCCATGCCGGTGTAGCAGGAGAACCGGCGGCTGTTTTCAAAGGCGGTGAA
>JAISEZ010000260.1 GCA_031263835.1 Tannerella sp. | reverse complement strand
TGAAAGGCCGCCTGAGTCAGAAAGCGTTCTTCATAGACGGCGGGTTTCATGTAAAACGGCCCGAAAGACCCGCAAAGATTGTACATCAGGCTGCCCGTTCCGATACCTCCGAGCGGGATTCCTTTTTTGGTCATCGTTTCGGGCTTTGCGCCTCCCATGCCGGTGTGTTTTACTTCCGAATAAACGGGACGGTCGCCCATTTTCCTTGTCCACGCACAGGATGGCATTTCCCACAATCCCTGTGCAAACGACAGTGCGCTGTAAACAACGCAGAATAAACTGATTATTACTTTTCTCATATCTATTTTTATTAATAATTAATACGTTCTGTTTTGATTTATTATTTTGCCACCTCTTTCGCAGTTGCATACGGGCAGAAGCAGATAAACCGGCATTCTTTTCATGGCGCCTCTCCTTTCAGATTCTGTTCGTTCAGTTCGCGCGGAGAGCCGCCGTCACGCCAGTGCTTTTCTATTTTTTCCAGAGCGACGCCTTTCGTTTCGGGGATGTAGAAGTAGCCCCAGACGATGCCGGCCAGGGCTATGAGGGCGTAGAAGAGGAAGGCGCCGGCAGGGTTGCTCGACTGTTCGCCCTGCACGGTGATCTCCGTACCGGGGAGGGTGAGGGCTTTCACGATTTTGAAGAAGGTGAACGTCACGATGCTGTTGAATATCCATACGCTCAGCGAACCGATGGACGAGCCTGATCCCCGCACTTTAAGCGGAAATATTTCGGTGATGATCAACCAGCCCAGCGGGCCGATGCTGACGGCGAAGAAGATGATGTAGAGGAAGACGGTTATGACCGACAGCCATTTGCCGGCATCGCCCATGTAGCTGTTGAAGGCAAAGCACATCGCCAGGCATATCAGCGATGCAGCTATTCCGCTCATGCCGAGAAAATAGAGCCTGCGCCGTCCGAGCCTGTCCACAAAGTAGATGGACACAACGGTAAAGACGACGTTCACAATGCCCACGCCGACCGACGCTCCTATTGCTGAAATCTTGTCGGCAAAGCCGGCCATCAGGAAGATCCTGGGGCAGTAGTACATAATCGTGTTGATGCCGACCATCTGCTGGAAGAACATGATGCCGACGGCGATGATCAGGGCGTTGCGCAGCCACGGACGGAAGATTTCGCGCCAGCCGGCCTGTGTCCTGTCCTGTGCGATGCGGGCTTTGGTCTGTGCCAGCGAGATTTCCGCCGCGTCGGGGCCTTCGATGCGTGCGAGCGTCCGGCGGCTTTCGTCTTCGCGTCCTTTCAGGAGCAGCCAGCAGGGTGTTTCGGGCAGAAGCCACATGCCGGCAAACAGCACGGCGGCAGGCACAACGCCAATGTAGAACATCGATCGCCAGCAGGCCGGATTGGCGTCGTCGGCAAAGAACAGGTCGCTCAGGTAGGAGACGAGGATGCCGATGGTGATCATCAACTGAAAGAGGGAGACCAGGCGTCCACGGATGCGTGCCGGTGATATTTCGGCGATGTAGAGCGGTACGGCAAACGACGAGACGCCGATGGCGATACCCAGAAAGAGCCTTGCCGCAATCAGCTGTGCGGGTGAGGCGGCAAGCCCCGACCAGAGTGCGCCGACGGCAAATATCACGGCCGAGGCCAGAATCACCACCCTGCGTCCGAGCAGGTCGGTGATGCGACCGCAAAACAGCGCGCCGATGATGGCGCCCACCAGTCCGGCTGTCGTGATGCTTTCCACCGCCGAGTCGCCAATGTGGAAATAAGGTTGGAAATAAGGTATCGCGCCGGAAATTACGCCGGTGTCGAATCCGAACAGCAGGCCGCCTGTGGCCGCCGTCAAGGCTGTGAAGTAAACGAGCCGTTTATTATATCCTGTTTTCATCTTTATTAGAATTATTAAATCTTTGAATTATTGAGTTATTGAATCATGGAACAAAACCGTTCCATACCTCCTCCCGGATCTGTGGATTGGAGACAAAGCGGAACGTATCGGGACTGCCTTCGAAAAGGGTGTAGATGGGCGTTCCGTGGCGGATGCCGAGCGTTTCGTAGCTGCCGGGCGGCTTGACGGTCAGTTCCGACGGGCGGTAAGCCGGGTTGGCGAGCCATTCGATTTGGCCGCTGCCGTCAAAGACGGGGAACCATGCGATGCCGCCATGCCGCCGCACGCCGTCGTAAATGAAGCCGTAGTCGCGGTCGCACCATGCGCCGAAGGTGAGCGGCCCGTCGGGCGAGGCGCTGACAGTGGCATGCGTCCAGCCGGGCGGGACGACGACCGTGTCGCCCGGTGCGGCCTGCACGGCGAAGCACCGTCCCGGATCGTCGCCGTCCGATTCCTGCATGTAGATGATGGCTTTGCCCGACCATATTTCGTACACTTCGGGCGTCGACCATCCGCAGCGCGGTGAAACCCTGTGGATGTGTCCCTGGCTGCGGACAGGTTCACGGTCGAGCCGTCCTGCGGCGTATGTAACGACGCCGTAGAGCAGATGCAGTTCGTGCAGCAGCCGGCGGTGGCAGCGCTTGCCGACGTCCATTGCGATGGCATAGACGGTTTCGGGGCCTTCGCAGCGGGGATTCATCAGGCTGCCGCGGATGTCGTCGAGACGCCGGAGTTCGGCCTGCGGCCCGAAGACGTCGCTGCCGTATGCAAATCCCATCGGATTCGTCACCGGCCGTATGTCGATTCCCGGATCAAATGTATTTTCTATTCCTTTCATATTTTTCCTTTCTTTCCTTTCTTTCATGCCTGATTACGAACATAAGCCTTGACGGTAGCGCAGCGCTGTCCTTCCGACTCGCCGGAGGGACGGATAATGTATTCGTCCACAGCAGCCGGCACGATGAACGTTTCGGCATAGTGCACAACAAACGGCTCAAAGGCGTGGTGCGGACTTTCGACCGTCGCTTCGCGTCCTTCGACGAGGTTCAGTACATTTACGCCTCCGCCCGTCCGGTGATGCACGGCGCCGGTAAACCAGTGGCGGCGGGTTTCGATAAACTCGCGTTCGTGCAGTCCGGTGCGTTCTTCTGTCCAGCCCTTGCCTTCGGCAATTTTTTCGACGCGGTTCAGGAGTTCGCGCCTTACCCACGATTCGGTACGGTTCCACTGTATCGTGCGTTCCCCGTGGGCGATGTTGAGCGGGCGCGGGCGTCCGTCCAGTCCCAACCGTCCCCAGTCCCAGAGCTTGAAGGTAAAGATGAAGGGCGTCGCGCTGATTTCGAGTACCATGGAATTGGCGCCTGAGCAGTGGACGGTTCCGGCAGGAATCAATACGTGGTCGTGCTTTTTGACGGGATACCGGCCGGCGTATTTTTCCGCGTCGAACGTCGCGCCCGCCTGCGCCGCACGCAGGTCTGTCATCATGGCTTCGGGCGAGATGCCTTCCCGGAGACCCAGACAGACGCATGCGCCCTCGCCCGTGTCGAGCATGTAGTAGCTTTCATCCTGCGTGTAGTGCAGTCCGAACTTTTCCTGAATGTATTCCGTCGGCGGATGCACCTGGAGACTGAGGTTGCCGCCCTGCATGGTGTCCAGGAAGTCGAAGCGAATCGGGAACTCATCGCCGAAACGGCCATGCACGGCGTCGCCCAGCAGTTCGCGTGGACAGGCAAAAACAGAGTCGATAGCCGGAATCTCGAAGCGGACGTCGCCGAAACCGAGCAGCAGGCTGTTTTCTTCCGGGACGCAGTCGAAGCACCACGCATAGTTGACCGCCTCGCGGTCGAGGTCGCAGACTTCCTTCATCCACTGTCCGCCCCAGGGCCCGGGGTCGAAGAAAGGGACGACGCGGAACGGACGGCGGACGGCCTGCGCCAGCCCCTGCTCGAACAGGTGGCGGGTGATCATCTTCGGATGTCCGGGGATGCAGGTGTCGAGAACGTAATCCCATTTCTTCATCAGCGATTTCTTGAAGCGGTCGCAGATGCGCCAGTCCACAAAGAAGGCGCGTTTGTACTGCAGCGAAGCGCGTTCGTCACGGTTGTCCGCGCCGGTGTTGGCCACCGCGTTGCGCCGGAAACGCTGCTGTATTTCCCAGCGCGCCATGTCGGCGTAGATGAGCAGCTGCGCATCGGGACAGACGTGCGCCGCACCCGTCCCGACGATGAATGTCAAACCCGGCTCCGAGGCTGTCTGCCGGCGGAGACGGTCCGTCCGCGCCGAATCGAAATAGCAGTCAATCGTGTGGCGGGTCATGTAGCCGAACAGTTCATCGCCGGTGATGTCGTCGCGGAAGAAGTCGCTGATTTCGGCCGGTGGCTTCATGGCATCGGCAGACCGCAGGACGGCGGCCCGCTCGAAACGGCTTTGCAGCGCTTCGACGATTTCATCTTCCAGCACGCCCTGGTAACACTCGACGGCCACGACGGTCGCCGGCGGATTGCCGGTTGCCGCCAGCCGGCGTTTTATTTCGCCGCAAACGGCATCCCAGCCGGTCAGGCAGTCGTCCGCACGACCCGTGACGCGGATGTACGGATATCTGTCGTAATTAGGTATTTTATCTGTATATTTTCCCATTATGATTTGTTTAGCGTCAGCAGTCTGTATTCCATTCCGAGTATGGCGGCGTTGTTGCCCAGTTGTGAGGTGACGAGGCGGACTTTGCCCGAAGGACACCAT
>JAISEZ010000221.1 GCA_031263835.1 Tannerella sp. | reverse complement strand
ATTCGGGTAGATAGAAGACTTTTTTCAAAAAAAGATTCTGTTTGATAAAAAAGTCTTATATTTGCGCCATTCAATCCGCACGTTGATGATAAAAAAGATTACTTCTTTATTTATGCTTTTAATCGCGGCGCTGATGGCGTTCCATTTGTCGTTTGCTATTCATTATTGCAGCGGGCATGTTGCTTCGGTCGACGTGTTCGGCAGTGCGTCCGGCAGGTGCTGTTGCGGCGGTGCGGGCGGCGAAGAGGCCGGCTGCTCCGGGTGGGGGCAGGATGCATCCGCGTTTCCTTTGGGCGGATCTTTGACGGACGCCGGCAATGCCTGCTGCTCGGACAGCTTTGTGACGATGGAAACAGACGAGTATCAGATGCCCTCTGCCATCACCCTGTCCGGGCCGGACGGCGGGATGGCGCTGTTTGTTTTCCTGCCGGTACAGGCGCTGCCATTAAGCGAAACCGCTGTCCGCCGGGTGATACGCCCTCCCGGATGTTTCAGGCACGGACCTGACCTCCTGGCGCAAATCTGCATCCTCAGAATCTGAATTTATTGATGGCCCGGCCGGTGATCAGCCGGTCAGGGCGTTTGTACGGGAACCGTGCAGGCAAACGTTTTATGCAGTTTTATTCAATAAACAGTAAAATCATGTTTCATAAGATAATCATTTATTTTCTCAACAACAGGTTGATCACCCTGTCGCTGCTGGCGGCGGTTATTATCTGGGGCGCTGCGGTGGCTCCTTTCGGCCGGCATGCCGGTTTTTTGCCGGTTGATCCCGTTCCGGTCGACGCCATTCCCGATATCGGCGACAACCAGCAAATCGTGGCTACCGAGTGGATGGGACGCTCGCCCAGGGATGTCCGGGAACAGATCACCTATCCGCTTACTACTTCGCTGCTTGGTATTTCCG
This sequence comes from Tannerella sp., assembly GCA_031263835.1. Lineage (GTDB taxonomy): Bacteria > Bacteroidota > Bacteroidia > Bacteroidales > Tannerellaceae > Tannerella. The sequence goes on along the minus strand of JAISEZ010000221.1, from coordinate 6,645 downwards.
GCGTGAAGACGATACGCAGCACCTCGATGTTCGGCATGTCGTTCATCTATATTATTTTTGAGGACGAGATGGATTTTTACCGGAGCCGTTCCCGCATCCTCGAAAAATTAAATTCGCTGCCGGCGGGCATGCTGCCGGAGGGCGTACAGCCGTCGTTAGGCCCCGACGCCACAGCGCTCGGACAGATTTTCTGGTATACGCTTGAAGGGCGCGACCCCCAAACCGGCAAACCGGCGGGGGGATGGAGTCCCGACGAACTGCGCACCGTACAGGATTTTTATGTGAAATATTCCCTGTCGACGGCGGAGGGCGTCGCGGAAGTCGCCTCCGCAGGCGGGTTCGTGAAAGAGTATCAGGTAGAACTCAATCCCGGCGCCATGCGGGCTTTCGGCGTTTCCATCATGGACGTCATGACGGCTATACGGAAAAGCAACCTGGATATCGGCGCCGAAACGGTCGAGATGAACAAGGTGGAATATTTTGTGCGGGGTCTGGGCTATATACGTAATGTTTCCGATCTGGAAGAATCCGTTGTGAAGGTGAACAGCGGCGTTCCCGTGCGGATCAAAGACGTGGCGTTCGTCAATATCGGCCCGGCTACGCGGCGCGGGGGACTGGATAAGGAGGGCGTGGAGGCTGTCGGCGGCGTTGTCGTGGCGCGTTACGGTTCCAATCCTTTACGGGTGATTGACCGTGTGAAGGCGAAGATTGCCGAAATGGATGCGGGACTTCCGCAGAAAACACTTCCCGACGGAACCGTGTCGAAAGTCACCGTCGTCCCCTTTTACGACCGCACGGGACTGATCCGCGAAACGATCGGGACGCTGGAGACGGCGCTGACGCACGAGATCCTGATCTGTATCATCGTCGTTATCGTTTTAGTGCTCAACCTGCGCGCCTCCGTCATTATTTCGGGCATCCTTCCGGTCGCCGTGCTCGCTACCTTTATTATGATGCGTTATACCGGGGTGGACGCCAATATCGTAGCCCTTTCCGGCATTGCCGTTGCCATCGGCGTGATGGTTGACGTAGGCGTGGTCATCGTGGAAAATATTATCCGTAATATCGGCGCCGGGCCTCCTCCCGGAGGAGATGCGTCCGTGAACGGAGGACAGCCGCCCAGAGGCCAGGCGCTGGTAAATCTTATCGGGCGAAGCGTAAAGGAAGTCACCGGCGCCTTGACGACCGGGATGCTAACGACCATCGTCGGCTTTTTACCCGTGTTTGCCCTGCAGGCGCAGGAAGGAAAACTCTTCGGCCCGCTGGCCTATACGAAAACATTTGCGCTCATTTCCGCTTTTATCCTCGGTTTCGCTGTCCTGCCCGCCATTGCCTATTATGTTTTTTCATTCCGTATTGATTCCCGGAAAATACGCATTGCCGGGAACTGGGTACTGGTTGCGGGAGGAGTGGCGCTGTTTGCCGTTACCGGAACCGTCCCTGCACTGGGATTGACGCTTTTCGGGATGAATAACCTGACGGCGCACCGCTGGAAAAACCGGAAAATACATACGTCCCTGAATACAGGCATTGCCCTGCTGATAGCGGTTTATTACCTGGCTTCGGAGTGGCTGCCGGCAGGTCCGGGGGCGGGTATGCCGGTGAATTTTTTGTTTGTTGTGCTTGCCGTGGGAGGGATACTGGGTGTTTTATGGTTGCTGGTTGTGTTTTACGAGCCGGTTTTGCGCTGGTGTCTGGCTCACCGCTGGCAGTTTATGCTTGTTCCCGCCGCTGTCCTGACCGCCGGCGTTCTTATCTGGCGCACGATGGGGCAGGAATTTATGCCGCGCCTGAACGAAGGTTCGTTCCTGCTGATGCCTACCAGCATGCCGCATACCGGAATCGAACAGAACCTGCGCTATATCGGGATACTGGATAAACGGATCAGCGCGATTCCCGAAGTGGATCTGACGGTCGGGAAATGGGGGCGCGTGAACTCGGCCCTCGACCCGGCGCCCTCGCAAATGTTCGAGAATACCATCAATTACTGTCCCGAATATATTCTGGACGAAAACGGGCGCAGGCAGCGCTTCAAGGTAAACCGGAAAGGCGGGTTTTTGCTGACAGACGGCTCTGTCTATTACCCTGCCGACGGTTTCAGGCGCATTCCCGCCGACAGCCTGATTCCCGCCGGACGGGGTAATTATTTCCGCCAGTGGCGACCGGAAATTAAAAATACGGACGATATCTGGCGGGAGATCGTCAATGTTTCCCATATCGCCGGGCTTACTTCCTCGCCCGAACTGCAGCCGATCGAGGCGCGTCTGGTGATGCTTTCGACCGGGATGCGCGCGCCGATGGGACTGAAAGTCTCAGGCCCCGATCTGGAAAGCATCGAGCAGGGCGGGAAAATGCTTGAGGCGGCATTGAAGGAGGTGCCGTCCGTGCTGCCCTCTACCGTGTTTTACGACCGGGCTGTCGGAGCGCCTTACATCGAAATCCGACTGGACAGGCGCCGGATGGCGCGGTACGGGATTACGGTCGCCGACCTGCAGGAAATCATCAGTTCGGCAGTCGGCGGCATGACGCTGACGGCTACCGTCGAAGGGCGCGAACGCTTTCCCGTACGCCTCCGTTATCCGCGGGAGTTGCGCGACAGTCCCGATGCGCTTTCCAAACTGATTATTCCGACGGCGACAGGCGCTCAGATCCCGCTGGGAGAGGTGGCGGATATCGAATATACCCGGGGCGCGCAGATGATCCGGAGCGAGAACACCTTCCTTACCGGTTATGTCATTTTCGACCGGACGGAAGGGCGCGCCGAAGTAGACGCCGTGCGCGAAGCGGAGAAGATCCTGAACGCAAAGATCCGGTCGGGCGAAATGCAACTGCCCCCCGGCGTGTCGTATAAATTTGCAGGCAATTATGAACAGCAGGAACGCGCCGCACGGCAGCTGATGCTCATCATCCCGCTGTGTCTGCTGCTGATACTGCTGATTCTTTATTTGCAGTTCAAGTCCGTAACGGCTTCGCTGATTCACTTTTCGGGCGTTTTCGTCGCTTTTGCCGGCGGATTTATCCTGTTGTGGCTCTACGGACAGCCCTGGTTTATGAATATTTCCATTGCCGGCGAAAATATGCGCGACCTGTTTCAGATGCATCATGTCAACCTCAGTATTGCCGTTTGGGTAGGATTCATCGCCCTGTTCGGCATTGCTACCGACGACGGCGTGCTGATGGGAACGTATATCCATGATATTTTCCGGGAACGCAACCCGCGAACAAAAGCGGAAATACGCGAAGCGGTCGTTTTCGCCGGACTGCGACGCGTGCGCCCTGCCGTCATGACGACGGCTACTACGCTGATCGCCCTGCTGCCCGTCCTGACCTCGACCGGAAAAGGCGCGGATATCATGGTGCCGATGGCCATCCCGACGTTCGGCGGCATGCTGATTCAATCCATGACCATGTTTGTCGTGCCGGTGCTGCAATGCTGGTGGAGGGAGGGAGTGCGGTTGAGAGTTGAAAGTTGAAAGTTGAGAGTTGAAAGTTGACAGTGGAGAGTGGAGAGTTGAAAGTGAATGTCAATGTCAACTCTCAACTCTCAACTGTCAACTGTCAACTCAACTGTCAACTTTCAATTTTCAACTGTCAACTCTCAACTCTCAACTTTCAACTTTCAACTATTAACTACTAACTGACTACTTTCAATTTATGAAAAGATTTGTAATTATATTCATTATTGGTTTTGCTGCGCTGCCGGCTGTGTCTGCGCAGGATTCACTGGATTATTATCTTGAGATGGCGGCGAGGAACAATCCGGCCGTGATGGCGGCGTTTCATGCCTATGAAGCGGCGCTGCAGAAGATACCGCAGGCGGGCGCTTACGAAGACCCGCGCCTGGAACTGGGATTTTTCCCGACCCCGATGGAACTTGTCGACGGACGGCAGATAGCACAGTTCCAGCTGATGCAGATGTTCCCCTGGTTCGGCGCTAAAAAAGCGGCCCGGACGGAAGCCGGGCACATGGCCGGAATGGCGTACGAACAGTTCCGGGAAGCGCGTGACAACCTGTTTCCGGAAATCTGCAGGCAGTGGTATGTTTTAAACCGTTTACAGCAGCGGTTTAAAAATAATCGTGAAAATATCGCCCTGCTGAAGCAGCTTGAATCGCTTGCTTTGCGCAAGTATTCATCCGGAGGGGACGCTTCGGGCGGAGGCGCGGCGCCGTCCGGCAGGGCGCCTGATGCCATGTCCGCCGATGCCGGGAACGCGGGAAGCGCCATGTCGATGGGCGGAGCCATTTCAACCTCCGGCTCTCAACCTTCAACTCTCAACGCTCAACCTTCAGGCGGGATGGCCGGCTCAATGCCGTCGTCCTCCTCTTCGGGCGGACTGTCGGAGATTCTCCGCATTCAACTTGAAATGGCGGAACTGGAAAGCGATTCGGCAAGTATCCTGTCGGAAATGATTGCCGAAAAGGCGCGTTTCAATGCGCTGCTGAACCGTCCGGCAGAAAGTGAAATCACCGTGCCGGATACGTTTGTGCTGACGCCCTTCCGGCTTGCCATTGACGGGGCGATGCAGCTGGCGACGGAACAGAATCCGATGCCGGGCATGTTGCGGGAGGAAGCGCTGGCCTACCGGGCCAAAGAAGAAATGAGCCGGAAGATGGGCTATCCCATGATTGGAATCGGGCTGCAGTATATGCTGATCGGCCGGAAAAACGGTATGGCGGAGATGGGAGGCGCTCCGGACGCCGGTATGAACGGCAGAGACATGGTCATGCCGATGCTGTCCGTTTCGATCCCGGTATACCGGAGCAGCTACCGGGCGGCGCGGAAGGAAGCGCAGTTTCAGCAGCAGGCGGCGCTGGCTAAATATCACGAGGCACTCAATAACCTGGAAGCCGAACTGTACCGCTTCAGGTATGAAATGGACGACGCGGAACGGAAAGTCCTGCTTTACCGCAAACAGGCGGGACTGGCACGCACGACCTGCGATCTGCTCGTACAGGAATTTATTTCGGACAAAAGCGATTTAAGCAGTATCCTGCAGGTGCAGCGGCAGCTGTCGGATTTCCGCCTGAAAGAATCGGAGGCTATTGCCGGTTATAATACGGCAGTCGCGGCAGTCCGGAAAATAATATCATCAAAAAATATCGAACCCTAAAAAAATAAACGCTATGAACGTAAAAGAAACAGTCAGAAACATCTTTTTCCGTACGGGCATCACCCTCGCGGCCGGACTGATCCTGGGATGGATCCTGTTCGGCAGGCCGGATACTCCCGTACAGCAGACTCCTCATACGGAGGAAACGCACGTATGGACATGCTCCATGCATCCGCAGATCCGGCAGGACAAACCCGGCAAATGTCCTTTGTGCGCAATGGATCTGATTCCGCTGAAAAAAGCGTCCTCCTCCTCCGGCGCGGACGGCGCTGATCCCGACGCCATCCTCCTGTCCGCCGAAGCGGTCGCTCTTGCCGGTATACAGACCTCCGTTGCCGGCAGCGGCGGGGGATCCCCGGCCAGGGAAATCCGCCTGTACGGGACGATACAGCCTAATGAACGCCTTGTCCATTCGCAGGTCTCGCACGTCAACGGACGGATTGAGGAACTGTATGTGAACTTCACCGGCGAGCCGGTCCGCTCCGGGCAGGTCATCGCAAGCGTCTACTCCCCCGACTTGCAGAATGTGCAGCAGGAATTGCTGGAGGCGGCGAAACTCCGGGACGTGCAGCCCGCCCTGCTGGAGGCGGCGCGCGAAAAACTTCGCCAGTGGAAACTTTCCGACGGGCAGATCGCCCTCATCGAACAGTCGGGCAAAGTGCTGCCCCGGATGGATATTATGGCGAACACGGACGGAATCGTGATTGCTAAAAATGTCTCGCAGGGCGATTACGTCAGCCGGGGAAGCGTCCTGTTCAGCGTCGCCGACCTGTCGTCCGTCTGGGCCGTGTTTGAGGCTTACGAAACGGACTTGTCCTGTCTGAAAACCGGCGGGGACATTACGTATACGGTACAGGCGCTGCCCGGCAAAACGTTTTCGGGAAAGATCACCTTTATCGACCCGGTGCTGGACAGAACCAGCCGCACCGCCGGGATCCGGGTGGAAACCGCCAACACCGGAGGCCGCCTGAAACCGGAAATGATTGCCGACGCCATTGTACGCGCCCCACTGGAACAGGGCCGGATCACGATACCCGCAACCGCTGTTTTGTGGACGGGAAAACGCTCGATCGTTTACGTAAAACAGGCCGGCAGCGACGTTCCTGCCTTTAAGCTGCGTGAAATAGAACTCGGTCCCGCCCTGGGCGATGCGTACCCTGTCCTCTCCGGCCTGCAGGAAGGCGAGGAGATCGTTACCTACGGCGCCTTCACCGTCGACGCAAGCGCCCAGCTGGAAGGAAAACGCAGTATGATGAACGACGAAGCGTCATCCGCCGAAAACCGTCATCTGCGAATGACGGTGCAGGGCCTCTGCGAAATGTGTAAAGAACGCATTGAAAGTGCGGCAAAAAGTCTGAACGGCGTATCGTCCGCCTTCTGGGATCCGGCTACGCGGCAATTGCATCTGCAAATTGACCCGTCAAAGGCCACCGAAGAAGAAATCAGCCAAAAGTTAGCCGCCTCCGGCCACGACACAGACCGCCACAAAGCCCCCGATTCAACCTACAATGCCCTGCCGCCCTGCTGCAAATA
>JAISEZ010000189.1 GCA_031263835.1 Tannerella sp. | reverse complement strand
AGCGGAAAATAGCTGTTTTAATCCGACTTTTGACCCGGTTTTTAATAACAGGGTCGACTTATGAAAAAGTGTATATTAGTTCCTTTTACAGGATTCGTTTGTTGTATTTTAGCGCTGTCATGCGCGGAAAATCGCGCGGAGGAAAGCGCCGCGTTCCGGACGGTGGAAGAAGGGTTTCGCTCGGTGCCCGACAGTGTACGGATTGGATGTTACTGGTACTGGATTTCCGACAATATTTCCAAAGAAGCCGTTGTGCGCGATTTGGAAGCCATGAAAACAGCAGGAATTACCCGCGCATTTATCGGCAACATCGGTCTCTCCGACATTCCTTCCGGTAATATCAGGTTACTGTCGCCGGAATGGTGGGAAGTGACACACGCCGCCTTGAAAAAAGCGTCCGAACTGGACATCGAAATCGGCATGTTCAACAGTCCCGGCTGGAGTCAGTCCGGCGGGCCGTGGGTAAAACCCGGCGAAAGCATGCGCTACCTGGCATCGACGGACGTGGCGGTGAAGGGCGGCGGGCCTGTGCGGATAACCCTGCCGGCGCCGGGAAAGGACGCGCAGGACGTCCGGGTGATTGCCTGGCCGGCGCCGGGCGATTTCGTGCAGAAGACATGGGATATACGGAAAAAGGCGGGCGAGGCGTTGACGGTCGATATGACGCTGTCGCAGCCGGCCCCCATCCGCACTTTTATTTATACGGCGCAGACGCCTGTCAGGACGGATGCGGAACTTTTTGTCAGGGATGGCGACGGCTACCGTTTGCTGAAGAAAATCCATATCGACCGCAGCAATGCGTCGCTGAATGTGGGATTCATCCCCTACGCGCCGATTGTCATCTCGCTGCCCGAAACGCAGGCGGCTTCCTTCCGGCTTGTCATGAGCGAAGCCGGCGGCGGCGATGCCGGCATAACGCTTTCGTCGCAGCCAGGGGTGGAACGCTATGCGGAAAAAACGCTGGCGAAAATGTTTCAGACGCCGCTGCCCATGTGGGATACTTACCTGTGGGAAGCACAGCCCGAAGTACCTGCGGCATTGTGCGTGGCGCCCGAACAGGTCATTGACCTGACGGCAAAGGTATCGGACGGCGTGCTGGAATGGGATGCGCCGGAAGGCAACTGGATGGTCTCGCGGACGGCGATGCTTTCCACCGGCGTAACGAACGCCCCGGCTTCTCCCGAAGGCACCGGACTGGAAATCGACAAGATGAGCAGGCAGCACGTAGCCACACATTTCGATGCATTTATCGGCGAGATACTGCGCCGGATTCCGGCCGAAGACCGTACAAGTTTCAAAGTAATCGTGGAAGACAGCTACGAAACCGGCGGACAGAACTGGACGGACGGGATGATTGAACATTTTAAGGCCGCCTACGGATACGACCCTGTTCCCTGGCTGCCCGCGCTGAACGGCGTCGTAGTGGGAGACCCCGACCGTTCCGACCGTTTCCTCTGGGACTTGCGCCGGCTGGTGGCCGACCGCGTCTCGTATGAATATGTCGGCGGACTGCGTGAAATCAGCAACCGGCACGGCTTGACGACGTGGCTCGAAAACTATGGCCACTGGGGATTCCCCGGTGAATTTCTGCAGTACGGCGGACAGTCCGACGAGATTGGCGGCGAATTCTGGAGCGAAGGTTCGCTGGGCGACATCGAGAACCGCGCGGCCTCGTCCTGCGGACACATCTACGGTAAACGGAAGGTATGGGCGGAATCGTGTACGAGCGGCGGCCCTGTTTTCAGCCGCTATCCCGCCACCATGAAACAGCGGGTTGACCGGTTTTTCACCGAAGGCATCAACGCTTCGCTGCTGCACGTGTATATCCAGCAGGCCTACGAAGACCGCAATCCGGGTATGGCGGCATGGTTCGGCAATGAGTTTAACCGCAAAAATACATGGTTTAGCCAGATGGACCTGTTCACCGGCTACCTGCGGCGCTGCAACTTCATGCTGCAGCAGGGCCTGTATGCGGCGGACGCGGCCTACTTCATCGGCGAGGATGCGCCCAAGATGACCGGCGTCTGCACGCCGGAACTGCCGAAAGGCTATTCGTTTGACTACATGAATGCGGAAGTATTGCTGACGCGCGCCTCGGTCAGGGACGGCAAGCTGACCCTGTCCGACGGCATGCAGTATTCGCTGCTTGTTTTGCCGCCCCTGACGGCGATGCGTCCGGAGGTGCTGCGCAAAATCAGCGAGCTGGTTCATGACGGACTGGCCATCCTCGGGCCGGCGCCGAAGCAGTCGCCCGGTCTGGCCGGTTATCCGCAGGTGGACGCGGAAGTGGCGTCGCTGGCTGACGGGCTGTGGGGCGCGGGAGATGAGAAAGTCCGCACGGTCGGAAAAGGCAGGGTGTTTGCCGACGGTCAGTCCGTCGCCGATGCGTTTGCCGTCCTGCAGGTATTGCCGGATTTCACGCTGGCGGACGACAGCCCGATTCTGTTTATCCACCGGACACTGCCGGAGGGAGAGATTTATTTTGTATCCAATCAGAGCGACCGGACGGTGACCTTCCGTCCGGAATTTCGCGTGAGCGGAAAAGCGCCGGAATGGTGGAATCCGGCGACGGGCGAAATACGCCGGCTGCCGTCGTACCGTTCGACCGGGGCGACGACGTCCCTGCCGCTCGAACTGCAACCCAATGAAAGCGGATTTGTGATATTCCGCGCGAAAGGCCCGTCTTCCTCTGCCGCCGGGGAGAATTTCCCGGAAAAGGACGTGCTGCAGACCCTCGCGACGCCGTGGCAGGTGACGTTCGAAGAAGGAAAACGCGGCCCGGAGGAACCGGCGGTTTTTTCAACGCCGGAAGACTGGTCAACGTCAACCGACACGCATATCCGGTATTTTTCCGGTACGGCCACCTATCGCACGAATTTCACGCTGGAAACTTTGCCCGGCAGGAAGACGTATTACATTGACCTGGGGAAGGTGATGGTCATGGCAAAAGTGAAACTGAACGGACAGCCGGTAGGGGGCGTATGGACCGTGCCGTACCGGGTCAATGTGACCGGTGTCCTGAAAGAGGGCGAAAATTCGCTGGAGGTCGAAGTGGTCAACAACTGGATGAACCGTCTGATTGGCGACCAGCAGTTACCGGAAAAGGAACGGAAAACGTGGGTCAGCGTGAATCCGTGGAAGGCCGATTCCCGCCTGCAGTCGTCCGGACTGCTCGGCCCGGTAGAGATTCAGGCGTTTTCGTATTGATTTGTGTTTAACTGCTGAAAAAAAATAGGTGTATGCAGAGGTGGTTGTTTGCCTGCGTGTTGTTCCTGGGGGTATTGTTTCTCGACTTGCAGATTAAGCGGGAAAACAGTCGCCCCTGTGTCCGACCCGTGGCCGCCACTGCATCCCTGACCGGTCAGAAAGCCCCGACAGACGCGGAGCAAAGACTGACCGTGCTGAGCAACGAACTGAAAGAGCGCACCTGCGTTCTTCCGCGGCAAACTTCCGGTCAGTGGGTTCGTCACACCGCAAACAAACGCACGTTGCGGGGGCTGGAAAAAGTATTGCAGCAATTTCGCCTCAAGGGTGAAAACCGGCTCCGGAAAGTGAGTGAGATTATTTCCGAATGTCAAATCATTAATTATTATACGCTTCTTTGCCGCAGGGGATACTACCTGTTCACCCTGCGGAAACTTCTTATTTGATTTTGGGCTACCCCCGGCGCCGTCATGCGAAAGATTCCGGAGTGAATCTGTCCGCGTGATGCGTGAATATTTATGTAAGAGGACGCATGTGAGTGAATACATGCGTTGTGAATCAGTTATATTTAAAATCAGATAAAGATGGAAGCAAAACAAAAAAACAGACTCTTGAAGATTTTGTATATCCTGCTGATTGTTGCGGGATGTGTACTGGCGTGCGGCGATATAATTTCAAATGATTACCTGAAGGTTGCCATTGTACTGGTTACAATCTGCATCGGCCTGTTCGGGATTATGAAATCGTTAGGCAGTTCGTCGCAGGAGAATACGAATAAGGAGGATATATGAATACAAAAATAGAGAAGATCGTGAAAATAAATAAAGATCTGGTGGATGCATCGCTGATGTTATCTGTCATTTCATTGGTTTTAATAGGAACGAGCGAATTTTCCAATGCAACACACAAAACGGCTATTATGATCATATTAGCCATACTGTCTGTTGCGTTGCTTGTCTGCCGTATCCTGGCCAGCCGGCAATCGTGATGCCGGCGCCCGAACTTGCGGATGGCTTTTCCGCTTGACGGAAAATGCAAACATCGCCAAACCCTGACAGGATTCAATACCCTGTCAGGGTTTTTTTTATGATTCCGCAGTATAAAACAGCGAATTGGCACGCAGATGACGCAGATAGAAAAGATAAACGCAGATAGTTTCCTGTCTGCGTTTATCTCTTAAATCTGCGTCATCTGCGTGCCTGTTGAACGCCGGGAAGATGTTCGGGCGTTTATTTCACCACCTTCTTCACCCAGCCGCTGCTGCCCCGGACAATCAGTACGCCCTTCGGCAGGCGTTCGGCGGAGACGGTGGTCGTGCCCGCCGGAACCGTGCTTTCGTAAACCTTCGCACCGTTGGGGATATAGACGCTTATCCGTTCGGCGCCGACGGTCCGGAGATGGAGCATGCCGCCGTGAACGTATACGGACGGTTCGGCGCCGCCGATGCGTTCCGTACCGACGGGATCGTAGCCGCCGGGATAGTAAACGGTATAACTTTCCCATTCCCAGCCGCTGTTTTCCCATGACCAGTCCCTGCTGAGAATGATGTCGCCATATTCGTCTCTTTCTTCGTAAGTATATTTGCTGTTCCCTTTCCAGGCGCCGGACGAAGTATCCCAGCGGTAATATTCCCAGGATAATTCTCTCCCGTTCGCGTCATACGTGGAGGCGGATTTACTGCTCCCAATCCAGCCGCCGGCTGAAGTATCCCAGTTATAATATTCAGAGGATAATTCCTTTCCGTTTGCGTCATACGTGCTGACCTGCCTGTTTAACCCAACCCATTTCGCAGGGTCCCCTTCCCATGAATACGCTTCGGACAGCGTGAGATTGCCCTCTGCATCATACGTGTTGGTTGCTTTATAGGTCATTTGACCGATGTCATTTCCGTTATAACGGTACACTTCAATGGAAACAGGATTATTGTTGCTGTATTTAAGCACATATCTCTCCAGCGGAACTCTTTTCCCATTTTCCAGAGCGGTAGTCTCCACCCGCGTCAAGTTACCGTTTGTATCGTAGGTGGCTTTATATTCCATCTTTTGTTCTTCTCTTTTAATCCATGTCCAATTAAGTCCGCTTCCTGTTACGAAAAGTGCATTCCCCCATCTGCTGCCATCCTCATTGTAATATACGCTGACATCTATATAGACTTTGGAATCGGCGGTTTTCCGGTCATAATGTTCTTCGCGGGATTTCACCCAGGTATTATTCACCCAGTTATATTGCCCCCATAAGATTTGCACCCCTTTGCTGTCATAGGCATACGTAGATTTAGAATTTCCTGTCCACTGATCGTTCTCCCACCTGTAGGATTCGTATGATGTCTGATGTCCGTCAGCATCGTACGTATACGCGGTTTTAGATGAATTAACCCACGTGCCATCTTCCCAGCTGTAGTATTCGTATAATGTCTGATGTCCGGCGTCGTCGTACGCATACACGGCTTTAGATGAATTAATCCACGCGTCGCCTTCCCATGTGTAGTATTCGTATAATGTTTGGTTTCCGGCGGCGTCGTAGGTATCCACGGCTTTGCCTTGCCGTTCGCCTGCGGCCGAAAACGTTACCGTACTGTCCGGCCATGCCCGCGCATCCGCTCTCAATTGCACGTTACCGGATGCCGGCCTTTCGCCGGGTTCCCGAAGCTCCGCCTTTCCCGGCCGCGTTTCTTCAAACGGCCTGACGGCCTGAGCTTCATTCCTTACTGCTGTTTGCCCCGTCAATGTGAGGCACATAAACGACAGCCCGATCAACAGGCTTGCCATTCTTGAAATTGTTTTCTTCTTCATGTTTTTGTTTTTTAGATGTAATTGTTCTGCCCGGTCCCGAAGCAGGAATTTTGTTGTTTGAAGGGGAGTGCAGGACTGCCGCACAT
>JAISEZ010000131.1 GCA_031263835.1 Tannerella sp. | reverse complement strand
ACATGCAGGTTTTGGCAAAACAGGTTTATTTCATGAAAACCTGCATGCAGGTTTTGGCAAAACAGGTTCATTTCATGAAAACCTACATGCAGGTTTTGGCAAAACAGGTTCATTTCATGAAAACCTACATGTAGGTTTTGGCAAAACAGGTTCATTTCATGAAAATCTATATGCAGGTTTTGGTGAAAATAATTGATATTTATTTCAATACATTATATGGATGCAATTCAAATTTGCATGTCAGGAAAGGCAAAACACGGACAATTTTCTATGGATACGGTTTCCCTGACGGGAAATGCAGGGCGTTACCTTACGCTAATCACTAATCATGCGAATCAGTAGTTATATTGCGCGCAGCATGGTTTCGTGCATGGAAATAAAAAAGAATAAATATCACCACGGAGACACGGAGGACACAGAGAAATGCACTGCGGAACGCAGTTCTTCTCCGTGCTCTTCGTGTATGGAGAGCGGTTGCCCGGAGGCCACAGAGGAGGAACTTTGTTTCGCAGAGACACGAATCTCCGTGTCCTCCGTGTCTCCGTGTTGATAATTTATTCTTTATGTCCATACACAAAACCATGCCGCACGCAACTACTGACTACTGATTCGCATTAATCACTAACCACTAACCACTAATCACTCTCTCTTGCAGACAATCGTTATTCTTTTTCGCCAATCATCCGTAATGCGTCCCGGCGGGTTGTGCGGCCGGGTTCGACGGCGGACAGCGTCTGTTTGCTTAGCCGGCGCCAGTGGCCCAGCGTCTCGCTGTCGACGGGTTCGTTCAGGCGCGCTTCCCAGTCGGGGAGGTAACCTTGGAGGCCCATCCGCTGCACCAGCGGGAAGTCGGCGTCCGTATGCGGTACATCCCGGTAATAAATCAGTGTGGCCTGCTGTGCGACTAACCCGTCCTGCAACTTGTCGAGCGGGACGTTGCGTACTTTCAGTCCTTCGTCTATCGCCAGCGCGGCGGCGACGCCCGCTGCCTGACCGAGCGCCATCCAGCACGGTTCCTTGCGCAGGGTGGAGAAGCCGATGTGCGAACCGGAAACGGGTACGGGGAGCAGAAGATTGTCTGCTTCGCGGGGCGTTATCACGCCGTAGGGTACGGTATATACGGCTGAGGGATAGCTGATGAATCCGTCCAGATGGACGCGACCGGTTTCGCGTTTGCGCACGGCGTGGGAGTCGAGGGCGTAGTGGCTGGCGGTGATGCTGGCGGCATGTACGGGCGGGCGTCCACCGGGCGTGGCCGGGACGGCATCGCTGGCCGTAAAGAAGTAGGCACATTCGAAGCGGCGGCCTTCGCGGACGTACACCTGACGGGGGAAGTGACCGTTGTCAGCGTATTCATCTGCGGCAAATCCCCATTCGCGTGCGGCTTTGCGAAAGTGTGCGGGCAGTGCGGAGTCGTTCTGTACGAACCATAAAAGCCCTTCCGTGTATTCGCGCAGGCGTTGGGCAAAGCGGTCACGCCATTCCCACGAAGATGTCGGCCACGGCCAGTTCTCTTCCGGCAGGTCGGTCGAGACAAAGGCGTAGTGCTGGTTGTTGGCGTCGGTCTTGGCATTGGGCACATGCACGATGTTCGTGATGCGGCGGATGCCCCACAGGTCGCCCGGCAGCGTGGAGGGCTGGCCGGCAGCGATGCGGCGGCGGTTTTCTTCCCGCATCCCGTCCGTGACGCCCTGCATGGCGACGTTGGTCGTGCGTCCCGCCCAGACGTCGTCGGCAATAGAAGCATATTCTTCGCGGTTGTAGCGAGCCGGCTTTTTGACGGTTACGCGGTTGGCGGGGTTGTCGGTCAGGCAGAGGCGGTAGTTGTAGGACTGCACGGCGTTGTCGGCCTGAAAGGTCGAGCCGCCGGCTTCCGCACCGCCCCAGTATTTGTAGATGCGTCCGGCGCCGGGTTCGCCGAATTCGTCGCGTCCTTCGCGACCGGTACGGAAAGGTATGCCTGCCGCCGCACCCAAATCGCCTTCGTAAGTGGCGTCAAGAAAGACGGCGCCTCCGTAAACTTCCGTTTCACCCGTCCCGCGGTTCAGGATGCGGATGCTTTCAATCCGGTTGTCGCGCATCGTGACATTGCAGTCTTCGGCATCGAACTGACGCATCGTCAATACGGTAATCCTGTCTTTGTGTTCGGCCAGCATCCCGTCGAAGATTCCGGCGCCGACCGACGGTTCAAAATGATAGCCGTCGCTGCACAGTTTCATCTGTTCGGAGGCTTCGCCATACGTGTCCGCATAATGTTTCCGTACCCTGTCCACAAACTCGCGGAACAGTCCGGTGGTTGCATCGCGCGTTGCGATGTCCGTTGCGCCCAGTCCGTTGGCCGGCAACCCGCCGACATGTCCCGTCCGCTCCAGAATCACGGAATGTTTCCCCATCCGGGCTGCTGCAATGGCCGCCATGATACCTCCCGGATTGCCGCCGACAATCACCAAATCGTACTTTGTCTGCGCCGGAAGGCTTGCGCTTGCCAGTAAAAGGGATAATCCCCACACTATTTTCTTCATGATTGCATGTGTGTATGAGAGATGTTACGGGCATTGAAATACGTCCCGTAAAAGTCCGTTGCCGGCATCTTGAACAGGCTCATCAGTTTATCCAGGCGGTCGTTCAGGAGCGTATCCGCGTCGGCAAAGAGGTGTACGGGATTGGCGACAGCCGTTTCCGTTTCCGCGACAGCGGCGTGCGGCGCGGCAATCAGGTTTTCGTAACGGCTGATGGCCGTTTCCAGTTCATAGATGGCGCCGACCGAGATACCGTACTGTGCAACGGCGTTGACGTGCGCCAGCGCCTCGGTATGGATGCGGCGCGCGATGCTCACCTGTTCGCTGTTGCTCGAGTGGTACAGCAGGCTTTTCGTCACCCTTGTCTTTGGCAACATCGTGACGTTGTTTGTATCGACCGCCAGTACCGAAAGAACGTTTGCCATCGTCACTATCCGGTTCACAAGCGCCGTCTCCGATTCATTCCTGTCACCGGTCATTCCCTGAAGATTCGCTGTCGACTGAACTTCCTCCGCCTTTTCAATCGCCTGCGTTACGCCTTTCAAATCGTTCACGGTCTTTACGAATACCGGAATACCCGTATAAAGGGATTCGTTTGCATCCAGCACTCGAATCACTGTCTGAAGCATGTTCAGCTTCGCAATCTGTCTATCAGTCATGGTTCGTTATTTTATTATTGAAACACTTGTCTTTAATTCTGCAAATGTAGCGGGTATAAAACGAAATTCCTACCAAATTCCGGAAATATTTCTGCTTTTCCGTGATTTTTCCGTCGCCTGCCTGTTTTTGTATCTGCATCCCCATCCCCATCTCCGCTTTCCGTTTGTTTATTCCCGAAAAATAAATACCTTTGCGCAAAATAAAAAATATCAGCATTATGAATTATATTTTCAATCAGGACACCGCTATATACTTTAATGTACTCAGAATGGGGGGGGGGGAATTTCCCTTATTAACAGCGTATTAGGGATTTTATTGCTGTTCTTTTCCGGAGCTGTTTGTGCTATCCCGTTTTCGATATCCGTCCACTTCACACTCCCCCGCCACGCATCGCTGCACTACTTTTCGTTATCATCCGGTAACCCGAACATTCAAACCCGAACATCATGTCAGTAACTAACCGTTTGCCGCACGCATTTGCGGCTCTTCCCGCGTGGCTGACGAGACGCCTGCGTATTCGCCCGTCTTCGTCCCGGTACGGTTGCGGAGGTCTGTACCTGTTTGTGTACCTGCCGAGTCTGCTTCCGATGTCGTTCCTGTATGGACTGTCCGGACTGATATACCTGTTCCTGTTTCATCTGCTGGCTTACCGGAAAACAGTTGTAATACAGAACCTGTCCCGCTCTTTTCCCGAAAAGAAATACATGGAAATTGAGCTGATTGCAAAAGATTTCTACCGTTCCTTCTGCGACAATCTGGTTGAGATTATGAAAACCGCTTCCATTCCGGCCTTTCGGCAAAAAGAGAAAGTCAGACTGATTGGCTTTGAAAAGATAACCGGTCAGCTGAGGCAGGGGAAACAGGTGATAGCAAGCATGGGACACTGCGGAAACTGGGAGATTCTGAACGTCCTGCCTGCCCTGTTCGACGCGAACATGTACGCCGTATATAAACCCCTGTCGGTAAAATGCGTGGACAGGCTGTTTTTGAAAATCCGTTCCCGTTTCGGGATGAACCTCATACCCGATAAGTCCATTGCCCGGCATTTCATGTCAAACCGGAATCCGGCGCTGTATTTTTTCCTCGCAGACCAGTGTCCCGTGACCGTAAACGAAACCTACCGGTTCGATTTCCTGCATCAGCAGACCGGCGTATTTTCAGGCGTAGAAAAGCTGGCCCGCAAGGCCAATGCCTGTGTAGTCTATCTCCATACCGTCCGCATCTCACGCGGATTATACCGGATTGAATGTAAGGACATCGCCACCGATTCCCGTTCGACGGAGAAAACGGAAATCACCCGTCGCTATATCCGTCTGCTGGAACAGAACATCCGCGAGCATCCGGGCGGATGGCTCTGGTCGCACAAACGCTGGAAACGCTAATCTTCTCATATTAGTG